>NZ_JAPQLM010000148.1:0-3821 GCF_028981765.1 Wolbachia endosymbiont of Drosophila seguyi | reverse complement strand
TTCTCATAAGAAACACAGGGAACACTTCTAATCAAATTATAGCCAAAGAAATAAATATAGGAACTGATAATGAAAAATAAACAGTCGCAAAATAAAAAAGAAAATCTTTACATAACATATTACATAGATGCTTTAGCTTCAGAGAGGTCCGCTGCACAAAATACTCTGGAAAGTTATCGTTCGGATTTACACCAGTTTGAAGAATTTTTATTGGAAAGCGGCACTACCTTGGTTGGTGTAAACAAAACCAATATTAAAGATTATGTGAAATCTTTATGTACACAAAAAAAATATAAAAGTAGCTCTATATCAAGAAAAATATCCGCTATGAAAAATTTTTACAAGTGTCTATTTAATGACGGAATAATAGATTTTAATCCAGCGCCGGCTAATGATGCTGAATTAAAGAATCCAAAAGTTTCTCGTCCTTTGCCTAAGTATTTAAGTGTCGAAGAAATATTTTTGCTAATGGACACAGTGAGAAAATCAGCAAGCGAATCGAATAAAGAGATAAGCAGTAAAAGGCTATGTGCGATTTTAGATATCCTTTACTCTTCTGGAATGCGTGTTTCTGAACTAATTAGTATGAAATTATGTGAAGTGTCACATTTAATAAACAGTAATAACAAAGAATGCTATATAATAATAAAAGGAAAAAGTGGTAGAGAGAGGCAAATTCTTTTTAATGAACAAGCATTGCAGAGCCTTAGAAATTATTTATCAGTTCGTGATAATCTGATCTCTAAAGAAAAGGAATCCGATTGGCTATTCCCAGGTGATAAACCTAATAAACCAATTACAAGGCAGAGGGTCGGTCAATTAATGAAGGAGTTGGCAAGAAAATGCAATATTGATGAAAATAAGATCTCTCCACACGTGGTTAGGCATTCTTTTGCTACCCATCTACTAAATAGCGGAGCAAATATTGTGTTGATACAGAAAGTTCTTGGCCATACTAACCTTTCTACAACACAAATATATACTCATATTGCTAACGAAAAGTTAAAGGACAAATTAGCTGATTCGCATCCTATTACTCAGATGATCAATAATTAAATTTATTGTTTTTAATTTGTAATAAAGTTAAATTTAAATAAATTTATGTGAGTTTGTGATTTCAAGTTTATTGTTTAATTTCTTTCTTATATTATGGGAGGTATTCTATACTTTCATTACTCTCCCTGTAATTTTCTTTTCTGAGTGTGTAATAACCATTTTCCTCGTCTGTTCGGTGAGAGTTGTATTATTCATGCTGCGTTTATTATGTGGCATTAAATATGAAGTGAGGGGAATGGAAAACATCCCTAAGCAACCTTTTATCATTGCATCTAAACACCAATCTCCATTTGAGACATTTATTTTTATACTACTATTTAGAAAAGCGGTTTTTATTTTAAAACGTGAATTGAAATGGATTCCATTCATTGGTTTGCATCTTATAGCGCTGAAAATGATTTTTATTAACCGTTCAGATGGTATCAGTTCTATACGCCATATAATCAAACTAGCAAAAATGCGTATAAAAGAAAATAGAAGCATAATAATATTTCCTGAAGGTACAAGAACAACTATAAACCAAAATATAAAATATCAACCAGGTATTGCTGCTTTATATAGCGTATTATCTGTTCCTGTGTTACCGGTTGCTTTAAACACTGGTTTGTTTTGGCCAAAAAGCATACTTTCTCTGAGAAAGAATCCCGGAAAGGCAGTAATAGAAATATTGCCCCCAATATATCCTGGGTTAAACAAAAATGAATTCTTGCAAAGTTTAGAAAAAATTATTGAAGAGAGAAGCAGTAGATTAACCATAGGAAAAACTGATATTGCAAATTAACAAAAAAACTTTATAATTAAAAGAAAAGTACAGTATTTTAGGTATTAATATATGGCAAATCATAAGAGTGCTAAAAAAATGATAAAGGTAATAGCAAAGCGCACTTTAATAAATAAGATGCGGAAAAGTAAAACTCGCACTGCTATTAGAAATTTGGTTGATATAATCAAGTCTGGCGACAAGGAAAATGTTGTTCTGGCATTTCGGAATGCTGAATCTAATTTACACAAGTGTGTGAATAAAGGTGTTATTCATAGGAATACCGCTGCGCGTAAAATAAGTCGCTTAAATGCAAAAGTAAAAGCATTGATGACCGCTTAATACGGTTAATGTAAAGTTAACTGTATTAATATATACTCCTCAGTTCGTATATTCTGTATAAAATTTAAGTAGCTTAAGTGATGGATAAAAAAGTGCTATTAGAACTAAGTAATGGATTAAAAATCGAGCTACCTGTATTAAGCGGAACAACAGGTCCTGATGTGTTAAATATCAAGGATTTATATAAGATGACAGGATTATTCACTTACGATCCAGGGTTTGTTTCTACAGCTTCATGCTCTTCTACAATTACATTCATTGATGGAGATGAAGGAGTTCTTAAATATAGGGGACATAATATAGCTGATTTGGCAGAGAATAATAATTTTACTGCTGTGATTTATTTATTGCTCTATGGTGAATTACCCAGTTCAGAGCAACACAAAAAATTTCTTCTCAAAATACAAGAATCATCCAAAGTATCAGAGCAAGTTACAAATGTAATTAAAGCATTTCCAAAAACTGCTCACCCTATGTCAATCTTAGTTGCATGTTTTGCAAGTTTGTCAGCATCTTATCATGAAAAGCATGGCAACAATGTCAATGGTGAAGACCTAGATTTTGGAATTTCTGCAATAGCGCAAGTTTCCACAATTATTGCAATGATTTATAGGCATATCAACAATCAGGAATTCATAAATGCTAACAATGAATTAAGTTACAGTGAAAATTTCTTAAAGATGATATTTGGCGATGCTGTTGATAATGATAAAAGCGCCCTTTTTACAAAAGCTCTGGATAAAATATTTACTCTCCATGCTGATCATGAACAGAATGCTTCTACGGCGGCTGTCAGATTGGTGGGATCGGCTGGTTCTAATCTGTTTGCAAGCCTCTCTGCAGGAGTTGCTACACTTTGGGGACCAGCACATGGTGGAGCTAATGAGGCAGTTATAAATATGCTAAAAGAGATAGAGCAAAGTGAAGATATAGATAAATTCATCGAAAAAGCTAAAGATGATAAAGATCCATTTAAATTGATGGGATTTGGACATCGTGTTTATAAAAATTATGATCCGCGCGCGCGTATATTGGAAGGCGCTTGCCATGAGGTTCTAAGTAAACTAGAACAAAATAATGAACTGCTTAAAATTGCAAAAAAACTTGAAGAAATAGCTTTAAAGGATGAATATTTTATCGTGCGTAAGTTATATCCAAATGTTGATTTTTACTCAGGTATAATAATGAATGCTATTGATATCCCCTCAAATATGTTCACGCCTATTTTTGCACTTGCAAGAACCACTGGTTGGGTTACTCAGTGGTATGAAATGATAAATGATAAAGAAACTAAGATCTGTAGACCAAGGCAACTCTATTTTGGTAAATAAATTTATTTTCACTTCATTAGACTTCTTGCATAACCCAAACTAAGTAGAAAAAAGGTGTCATCCGAGTAGCTGACACTGGTTCCTTTACGACGGAAGTGTCCAGAGGTGTCATTCCAGTCTGGAATCCAGAAAAAAGGATGGTGTCATTCCGTATCCGTTCAGCCAATGGCGTCAACTTAAGAACTTTCATTAGCAAACTCTCCTAAAGACATGATGGCGTTTAGGCTTATCTACTTTATTGCGGCTGTCCCGGTCGGATTTTAACTTTAGCGCGTATACTTAAAAAGGGCTTGAAAGTTTTTTGGCGCAATAAGTACCTGATAGAGTTTCTG
>NZ_JAPQLM010000147.1:0-7647 GCF_028981765.1 Wolbachia endosymbiont of Drosophila seguyi | reverse complement strand
AAATAAGACGCCAACTACGTTGTTTTCTTGCTGTTTAATCTGCACAGATGAAGATAACTGAATACCTTCACTATCATGATAAAGGGGCTGGCGAAGGGTGTCAAGTAGTTTTTAGCTCTGCCTTCTAAGGCTTTTACTCGTGACAACCACTGTGCCTGCGATCTTATCGTGCCAAGTTTGACAGCGTTTGTTGAAATTTGACCATAAAAAGCCCAAGAACAATGGTGCAACTGACAATATAAAGGAAAAAAATCTCTTTGTTGCTTGTTTTAGGGTCATCTTTTCGAAAGTTTGTGCATCCACAACTCTAAGCCCAAATAATAGTTTTCCAGGTGTAGTAGCAAACTTTACCCACATATATATTACATAGCAAAAGAGCATAATAAACTGGACTATTTGATTTAGAATCATTAATTTTACAAGTCTACTCTGCATTGCCTTTTCTTCTATAGAAAGTGGCACTTGCATTGGGGATTTTGCAGCAACTTGGCTGAATATTTTGCTATCCTCTGAGTTTGTAAAGAGCTGATTAAAGGCTTGGCTGCAAAACTGCAAGAACAAAACGATAATAATTAAATCAAGCAATACTGATATATAGCGCCTGAGGCCCGTTACATAACATATCCCATTTTCATCTTTCTTTACCTTTTGAATAACATTTATAGAAGAAAAAATAGAAAATAAACGATTAAAAAATTTATGTAACATATATATACTTTCCAATATTTAACGTGCCCCTGGCCGGACTTGAACCAGCATGCTTTTGCAAGCAACAGATTTTGAGTCTGCCGTGTCTACCATTCCACCACAGGGGCATTAAGTTTTAATGCTATAGGCAACACGGAATTAGTCAAATTTTTTTGCCTTTACATCTTTCAAATGAGGACTAAATATTCTACAATAATCAACAGTTACTCTCAAAACTTAAAATGAATGAATTAGCCAATCTCCTCAGTTCAAGAAGTGTAGATAAGGAAATATGTAAATTACCGCATAATTTAGAAGCTGAACAGATGCTTATTGGTGCAATGATTCGTGATAATAGAATCTGTGATGCAGTTGAAGACACAATTACAGCAGAAAATTTCTATGATCCACTGCATCAAAGTATTTTTACGCAAATATCTAAAACCAGGAAACACGGTATAGTTGCCAATGAACTGAGCCTCAAAATGTTTTTTGAGAACGACCAAGCGTTTACCGAGTGTGGCGGGGTAGAGTACTTAGCAAAGCTTGCAGCGAAGGCAAGTATTGCACTTGATATTTATAGTTTGACTAGAATAATCCGTGATACTTACTTAAGGAGATGTTTAATCAAGCTCGGGCAAGAAATAGTTGGTGATAGCTACAACTACGATATTGAAAATCCTGCACAGGCGCAAATTGAACAAGCAATGACAAAATTGTTCAATTTGGCAGTAAAAAAACAAGGTGAGAAAACATATATAAAACTTGCAAGTTCAATTAAAGATGTAGTTGAGAAGATCAGCACACTGAAAAATAATCCAGAAGCGCTAGGCGTTACAACCGGACTTCAAGATCTAAATCAGCTTCTTGGTGGTCTACAAAAATCTGATTTATTAATTTTAGCTGCAAGGCCTTCTATGGGTAAAACAGCATTGGCGCTAAACATCGCACTTAATGCTTGTAAGATGTTGCAAAAAAGAGCAGATAAGCAACACTATGTAGCGTTTTTCTCGCTTGAAATGTCAGCAGAGCAATTAACTGCAAGGCTGATCACTATAGATTCAGGGATTAGTTATTATAAGGCATTAACCGGGAGAATTAGTGATTTTGAATTGCATGAATTTATCAATACTAGTACAGAATTATCTGAACTGCCTTTCATCATAGATGACACCCCTGCGCTATCAATTAGTGCCCTTCGCACCAGAATACGCTTGCTGTATCAATTATATAATGTAGAAGTGGTATTCATTGATTATTTGCAGCTAATCAGAGGAACAACAAAAAGGAGTAATGAAAATAGAGTGCAAGAAATCTCGGAAGTGACGCAGGGTTTGAAAGCAATTGCAAAGGAGCTAAATATTCCCATTGTTGCACTATCTCAGCTCTCTCGTTCTGTTGAGCAGAGGGATGATAAAAAACCACAACTTTCTGATTTACGTGATTCAGGGAGCATAGAGCAAGACGCAGATATAGTAATGTTTCTCTATAGAGAAGAATACTACGAATTGAGAAAGCAACCAAGTGAAGGAAACAATAAACATCGGGAATGGCAAGAGAAAATGGAGAAAATTAGAAATATTGCAGAGCTTGTTATTGCAAAGCAGAGGAACGGGCCAATTGGCAGTGTAAAGCTATATTTTGACTCTAACAGAGGTGCATTTAAAGATTACACGGAAAGGCATAGTTCATAGCTTGACAGCAATCTTCTTGTTCCCAAGTTTATCAAATTTTTTTTATGTAAAGATAGCTTGACAACTTCTTAAAAATCCTTTTATAATGGTATTATATTTTATAATACGTGAGATGATGAATAAAAACAATGTACCCTATTATATAGCTGGAACTCTGGCTGCTTTAACTTTATTAGCATCTGGAGTGTTTGCTGCAGCTCCTTATATTGGTTTCTTAGCTCCAGTTGCAGCATTAAGTGTTGGCCTTCCATTTATTTTGGTGGTGCTGTATTTTCTGCTGTAGCTATTGCACTTTCATATCAAGCAATTAGTGAGAACAAAACAAATTCTGAGTTGAAAAATAAAATGAAAGCTCAAGAGCAAACAATTTCTGGGCAAAAAACTCAACTAGCTAAAAAAGAAGCGGAAGTAAAAGCTAAAGAGGAAGAAAATTCTAAGTTAAAAAATAAAGTAGAAGCTCAAGAGGAAGAAAATTCTAAGTTAAAAGATCAAGTACGCACTCAAAAGCAGAAAAGTTCTGAGCAAAAAACTCAACTAGCTGAAAAAAATAAAAAGATAGAAGAAGACAAATTAAAAGTGGCAATTGCTGATGGCACTGTTCAGCTTGCAAAAGGAACAGTTAATAGCGCTGTTTGGTTTGCAAAAGAAGCAGTTAATGGTGTCTTGTATTCTGGCAAATATGCTTACGATAATTATGTGCCATCAACTGAGTCTACAAAAGGAACACTTAGTGGTATTGGAGGTGGCTTGCAAAATACTTATGATGCGTCAATTGCATCTGTAAGAGGAGCACTTAACAGCGTTGGAAGCAGCTTGTACAGTAGGATTTATGGTACTAAGGTTTCTAGTCCGGAAGAGCAGTTTAAGCGTGAAGATGGATCTAAACCTAGCATGCAAGAACTAACTCGTTTGGATTATTTAAATCTTGAGGTTCTTTCCAGTGAGCAAAAGCAACGAGCTAATAGTTTGGATTATTTAAATATTGATAACGTTCCTAAGCAACCTGATCATTTAAATGTTGATGCTGCTAAAAGTTATTTAATGAGTCTTTCTGAGGATCAGGATGTATTTTATGATGCAGAATCTGGTGATGAAAAAGGTACTGAGATTTCTAGCCCAGAAAGTCAGCCAACTAAAGAAGAAAATGGTCAAGGCTGGTTTGCATGAAGCCTAGGAAAGGTTAAGTCGGCAATTACTGAAGTAGTAGTGATAGGTGCTGATGTTACTAAACCATATTGTGCTAAAGTAACTAAGGCACTTGCCACCTAACTTGAATATGTAGACAGCGGTGTGCACCGTCGTTAACTAAAGATAATCCCATCCAGGAGAAATAGTTTTTACACTATTTCTCCTCTTTAGCATCAACCCTCAAAAAAACCGGCGTAGGTTTAGGCAATGTTATGCCTGAACTTACGCACGCGTCGCACAAAGATTTTAAATCTCGTTGTTCTTTCGGAATTTGCAGTTGATTTAGTATCATCTCTGCTGACTTGGGAACGATTGGCTGCAATAAAATGCCTATTATCCTGATATATTCCAGTAACTTGTAAATTACTAAATTCATGCGCTCTCTGTCAGTTTTGCTTAGTGTCCAGGGTGCACTTTTGTCTATGTAGGCATTTGCTTCAGAAGAGATGTTGATGATTAGAAGTATGATATGGTTAAATTCATACTTTGATAGGTGATTCATCACTTGATCGAGTATAGCTTTGCAACCTGGAAGACTTTCTTCACCTTTAAGTAGGCTTTGATCGATTGTTGGTACAATTCCAGAACATTGCTTGTGTAAAAATGAAATTGTTCTTTGTACTAAATTGCCTATGTTGTTTGCCAGTTCTGAATTTATCCGGCTGATCATATTTTTCTTACTAAAGTTGCCATCTTGGCCGAAGCTTGCTTCCCTGAGGAGAAAATAGCGTAGCTGATCAACACCAAACTCTTGAACGAGGCCAATTGGATCTATGACATTACCAAGGGACTTGGATATTTTCTCTCCCTCGTTCAACCACCAACCATGAACTGCAATTTGTTTTGGCAGTGGCAGGTCTGCTGCAAGGAGAATCGCTGGCCAATATACAGCATGAAAGCGCAATATGTCTTTACCGATTACATGAACGTTGAAAGAGTTGTCAGCTAGGTTTGCAGCGCTTGACACTGGAATCTGCGTTTTCCCTTGGTTTGGTGTCATTCCAGTGCTTGACACTGGAATCTGTGTTTCTGGTTCTGCCCAAAACCTCTTATATTCCTCACCTTCAGTACTAGGGAAACCTATTGATGTAAGATAATTGGTTAATGCATCTATCCAGACATAGATTACGTGTTTGTCATTACCTGGTACTTTTATTCCCCAGTTAAAACTAGTGCGAGAGATTGAGAGGTCAATGAGCCCTGATCTTACAAACGATATCACTTCATTTCTTCTGCTCTCAGGAAAGATAAAACTTGGCTGATTTTTATAGAGTTCCAGTAATTTTTCTTGCCAGTTTGATAAGCGAAAAAAGTAACTCTCTTCTTTTATCCACTGGACCTCAGCACCTGTTGGTGCTTTGCCATCTATCAGCTCTGACTCCTGATAAAATGCTTCATCACGAACTGAATACCAACCCGAATAGGAATCCAAATATATTTGCCCTCTCTCTTCAAGTCTATTCCATAAAGCTATAACTGCTTTTTTGTGACGTTCCTCCGTAGTGCGAATAAAATCGTCATACTCAAAATTCATGAACTTAGCCAATTCTTTAAATGAAACGCTCACTTCATCTGTAAATTCTTTTGGCTGCATTTCCTTTGCTTTAGCTGCTTTTTCTATTTTTTGTCCATGTTCATCTGTACCAGTGGTAAATTTGACATTTTTCCCAGCTAGTTTCATGAACCTTGCCACCACGTCACACAAGAGAGAAGTGTATGCATGACCAATATGCGGCTTATCGTTTACGTAATATACTGGCGTGGTGATGTAAAAGTTCTCGAATTGTTCCATGGTTTAGCATTTTGATAAAAATCAACTGAGTTAATTATAGTATTAAAAAGGCAGTAATAAATAAATATTGATTGGGTTAAGCATAATTTTTGAAAAAAGCTATTTACTGAAATTTTATTAAAATAAGAAACAATCAGGCATGATTATTGAAAGAACAATGAGAAATTTTCTTGTAATTCTATTTATAGTTTTCTATGCATTTGATGCACACGCTAATGGAGCAACAGATGTAATGTGTAATGTAATAGGTTACGTTCATGGAATAGGTGGACCAATGATTACAGTGGTAATAATTGGTTCAAGCTTACTTGCAATATTTGGCAGAATGCCTTGGCCTGCACTTTTCGCACTGGGTATGTTTGTTGCTGTGTTTTTTGGTGCTCCTCAAATTGTAACAAAGGTAACAGAAAAAGAAGTTTGTTGTCTTTTTAAAGGTCAAACCTTGGAGAATGGAAAGTGTGTTGCTGCTCCTGGATATGAACGTGTAGGTACAGGTTATGCTTGTCGTTCCGGTTGGGCGCTAACTAATAAAGGCTACTGTATAAAAGTTGGCCAAGATCCTTCAAAGTATTGGAAGTGAAAATGGTGCTTTTATAGAGTTAAATCTAACAAACCGCAGAGTATATAATTAACATCCACGCCTTTAGTTAGATTCCACTCACGCTTTATTACGTTGTACTCCATGCCAGCCATGTTTTGCAGCGTTACATTATTTTCTCTTAAGTGATTTGCAATTTCTGACGGCTTGAGAAATTTATTCCAGTTATGTGTACCTTTTGGCAGCCAATTTAATATGTACTCTGCACCAATTATTGCAAGACAAAAGGATTTAATAGTTCTATTTATTGTGGATATAAAGATTAACCCCTCCGGTTTTAGCAGTTCTATCGCTTTTTTCATGAAAAGCTCTAAATTATCCACATGTTCAACTACTTCCATCAGCAGAACCACGTCGTACTTCTTGTCATTGCTTAGCTCTTCAATGCTGGTGTGTATATATTCTATATTTAACCCTACTTTTTTTGCATGTGAATGCGCTACTTTTATGTTTTCTTCACATACATCTATTCCCACAACGTTAATGCCAACGCGTGCCATTGACTCTGACAAAATGCCACCACCGCATCCAACATCAAGCAATGATAATTCTTTCAAATTGCATTTTTTTAACTCTTTTATTTTCTCAATAATGTAAGATACTCTAACAGGATTCATTATGTGCAATGGTTTGAATTTGCCGTTCTCATCCCACCACTGGCCTGCCATTTTAGCGAATTTTGATATTTCATCTTCGTTATAAGTTTTTGTTTTTTTTTTCTTAGAGGTTATATTGCTGAGTTTATCAAGGCGTTTTTTATGTCTGCTTTCTTTTGAAAATTCTGTTTCGAGGAATTGTTTGACTATGTCTTTTGCTAATCCACTCGCAGTAAATCCTGCACCAAGACACAGTACATTTGCGTTGCCATGCTCGCGAGCTAATTTTGCGATCTCAACACTGTTACATAAAGCAGCGTAGATTCCTTCAAAACGATTTGCCACAGTACTCATGCCCAAACCTGTACCACAAATTAATATCCCATAATTTGCTTTTTTGCTTGTTATATCTTCTACAACTTTAACAGCATAGTTTGGGTAATCTACACACTTTTGCTTAGCAGTGCAGCCTTGATCTACTACTCTGTAACCTAGGGCTTCCAGGTAAGGTTTTATTTCTGATTTTAATTCATAACCAGCATGATCTGAGGCAATTGATACTATACCTAACATATAAGAAATAAGGACATTTTATATGGATTTGAACTTTCTGTCAAGTCATTCAATGCTTCTGACCTTTTGGGAGTTCTAAAGCTATAGCTAAGGTTTCCCTACGTCATACCGCAATTCATTCCACAACTGTACGAACATTGTGATTTGAGAATAATCTCCGCCAGGAAGGGTGTCATCCCAGTGCTTTGGCACTGAGATCCAGAAAACTTAATTTTAAATAAGTACACCAGATAGCTGTATAATAAGAACTGGATTCCAGTGTCAAGCACTGGAATGACACCTTCTGTATAAATATTAAGAAATTTACCAAACGAAAAAAAAGGCAAAAGAAGCCCCGTGGTTGGCTAATTACTTACATTATACTTTCAAGTATGGCGTTTTTTTATTCTAAACACTTAATAACCGCAATTTAGCTGCTTTTAAGCCGCAACTAATCTAAATTATAAACGTTAAGAAATTTACTAAACAGAAAAAAAGGCAAAAGAAACCCTAGGGTAGCTAGTTATTCACTATCCATTT
>NZ_JAPQLM010000146.1:0-4134 GCF_028981765.1 Wolbachia endosymbiont of Drosophila seguyi | reverse complement strand
TCTCATCTTTACCCCGTACTAAAATTTCAGATATTATAGCCTTTTACTTGTTTCCGGACAACCTCTAAAAGAGTTTTCTGATCTTATTGATAAAATAAAAGAACACCCTTTTAATGTTGAATTGATAAATAATACATTAGATTATGAAAAATTCAAATTCTACCTTCAGCAGGATTTTCTGTATTGTATAGATTGCGCTCGTGCTTTTTTAATTGTTGCAGCTAGAGTTGATGATATTGAAATGATGAGTAGTTTAATCAATTTGGCACAAGGAGCATTTTATGTTCGAGAACAGTATAAAAAATATTTTGAAGATTGTGATCTATCTGATGATCACAAAAAGTCAAGAGCTTGTTCTGCCTTTACTGACTTTTTCATGAGTGCCGCATATCACAATTCTGTTAATGAAGCTTTAGTAGCATCTTATTCTTGCTTTAACATATACCAAATCGTTATACGCCATATGGTAAATGAGATAACAACTAAAGGGGTTAAAAATAACAAATACAAAGAGTGGATCAACATTTATAGTAGCGAAACAGTAAATGCTGTAATTGATGAGGTTACTGATATTACAAATAAGCTATATAAAAAAGCTAGTGACTGTGAAAAAAAGAGGATGTATGAGTTTTTTAAGAAAGGGCTGGAATTAGAAATAATGTTTTGGGATGAGGCATATTACTCTAATATATCTAGCAAAGAATATTAGCAGCGGATTATTTACGTTAACTTGATCTTTTATCGGTAACTACAGTGTTCAGTGGCATAATTAGGAGCTGTTACGGGTCAAATCTTTTAAAGGATATAATTGAGCATCCTTTTAATGTTGAGTTAGCGAATAACACCCTAAATATAGAGAACTTCAAATTCTATGCTCAACAAAAGACGTTGTTCTTAGGTGATTATATTCGTACCACCTTAATTACTGCATCCAAAATGGAAGATTATAGTAGTATTATCTCGCTTGCTGAAGTAGCCCAAAGAGTAGTGACTGTTAATAGAATGCTATATGACTACTACTTTACTATGTACGGTATAAGTCGCGAAAAGAAATCTCTTGAGTGTTTTAATTTCACTAATTTTCTTTTATCCATCTCGCATAGTAATACCTATGAGGCTATGACGGTTTTGTATTCTTGCATGTTTATATACGAGACTGTCGTTGATAGCATGAAAAATAGATTCAAGAAAAATAATAGATATAGGGATTGGTTTAATTTTTGTTACAGTGATTCAGTAAAGTCTGGATGCATTATTTTGGAAAATATTGTTGATGGATATTGCAGCAGAGCAAGAGAAAACGAAAAGAGCAGAATGCTTGAGTTGTTTAGAATAACTGCACAATTTGTGTTAGATTTTTTGAACGGTGCATATAATTTTTCAAGATTCAATCAATTTCCTAAGGAACATTGACAATTTTAAGCTAATTTGTATCCTTAATAAGTATTTTTTAAAATGCTATGAAAAGTAAAGAACATGATTTTCATTTAGTGGATCCAAGCCCTTGGCCAATTGCTGTATCAGCAGCAATTCTTATTCTTGCACTTGGATTAGTTGGCGCGCTTCATAAACAAATTGTCGGAATGTTTTGTTTAGTTTTGGGAATCTCCGCAGTATCAGGGGTGCTGTTTTATTGGTGGAGAGATGTAATAAGGGAGGCCATTTATGACAAATGTCACACTGCCATTGTAAAACATGGACTCAAATTTGCAATGTACTTGTTTATTCTCTCGGAGGTCGTATTTTTTATAGTGTTCTTTTGTTCATTCTTTAAAGCCTGGCTTGATCCAGTTTTTTTATTTGAGGCGTTTTCTCCTGCAAAAAAAGTTGAATGGCCCCCTGAGGGAATTTTGCCACCTGATCCGTGGTCACTACCATTCATGAATACATTAATATTATTGCTTTCTGGTACAACAATTACTTGGGCAAATCACTCTTTACTTAAAAATGATAAAAAGAGCATGATTAAAATGCTGTCCATAACTATATTGCTTGGAGTTTTTTTTATAATAGTGCAAGCAATAGAGTATCATGAAGCGAGTTTTTCTCTACAAGAAACAGGAGAAAAGCTTATTTATACATCCAATTTTTATATGATTACCGGTTTTCACTGCGCACACGTTATAATAGGAATAATATTTTTATCAGTGTGTTTATTTAGAGCACGGAAAGGCCAATTTACACTTCAGGACCATTTGTGCTTTGAGTTTGCCTCCTGGTATTGGCACTTTGTAGATGTAGTCTGGATATTTTTATTTTTGTTTGTCTATTGGTTAAGCGTTTATTAAGTGGTTAAAATAATAGGTCTAGATCCAGGAATAAGCAAGACTGGGTGGGCCATTATCAGCCTGAACGAAAAAAATAATATTGAATTTTTGGGCGGCGGTACCATATCAACTGATGGTAAATTGGGTACAGGTGAACGCCTACATATAATTTTTGAACAATTAAAGAAAGTAATTTCCCTATACTCTCCGAATGAAGCTGCGGTGGAGAAAATTTTTGTTAATAAAAATCCTAAATCTTCACTAACTTTAGGATATGCAAGAGGGGTTGTAATTTTAGCGTTAAAAATAACAAAGCTAACTATGAATGAATATGATGCAAACTATGTAAAAAAAAGCATTACCGGAAATGGCCATGCTGATAAGGATCAGATTATATTTATGGTGAAGCAAATAGTTAAAAATTTGAGTATAAAATGCCACCATGCTGCTGACGCTCTTGCTGTAGCAATTTGTCATGCTTATACGAAAGGTTCTTGTTTTGTTGAGTAACTTTTATATGGGATTCAGTTTGAAGATTTCCAGATCTGGAAAAACTATTTGATTGTATTTATCTTGTCTAACGTTCGTTGCAAAATAATACATGCGGAGATTTTATCATCTATTTTTTTCGATTTTGTGATTGATATTCCAGTAATTTTTAGTGTATGAGTTGCGATAGATGTTGAGAAGCTTTCGTCTTGTAAGTATATATTTACTTTATATTTTTTTATTATTTTATTTGCGAATTGGATTATAGTTTTACACCATTTAGTTTCTTGCTCGTCCATTTTTAATGGTAGTCCTATTACCATTGATCCAGATTCATTTTCTTTGAATATTCTATGCAGATAACCTAAATCTTTGCTCATATTTTTTCTGTGATATATGCTATGAGCTGTGGCTATGAGCTGTGTTTTATCGCTAAATGCTATGCCTATTTGCTTTTCTCCCATGTCAAGGCACATTATGCGCTTATCTTTTGGAATAGACTTTAGAAACTCATCTGGATTTCTATGTAGCATCTATTAGACTTCCTTTAAAGTGACCTTACCAAAAAAGTGGAGAGAAAGTTAAGAAAATTTTTTACAAAAAGAATAATGAATCAAATTGCTCAGGAATGCAATAGACTTCTTGCATAACCCAAACTAAGTAGAAAAAAGGTATCATCTAAGTAGCTGACACTGGTTTCCATCCAAAAGGGCAGTGCCCCTATGATGTCATTCCAGTGCTTGACACTGGAATCCAGACTTTAATTGTTATACTTGTAAATAAGTCTGGTGAGAATAGACGTTCATCTCAAAATGCAGTATTTTTGTTGAAATAGCTCAACTGGATTCCAGCGTCACGCGCTGGAATGACGCCTTTGTGTTTGCATAGCTGTACGAACATTGTGATTTGAGAGCAATCTCCACAAGGGAGGATGTCATTCCAGTGCCCAGACACTGGAATCCAGGAAAAAGAATGGTGTCATCCAAGTAGCTGACACTGGGATCCAGAAGACTTAATTTCAACCAAATAATAAAGGCTGGATCCCAGTGCTTGGCACTGGAATGACAGCAATCCTACGTCATACCGCAATTCATTCGCGGTATCTCGGCCGCTAACAAGTAGCGGGATGACGGTTATCGTTTAGCTACAAACATTAAGAAATTTACCAAACGAAAAAAAAGGCAAAAGAAGCCCCGTGGTTGGCTAATTACTTACATTATACTTTCAAGTATGGCGTTTTTTTATTCTAAACACTTAATAACCGCAATTTAGCTGCTTTTAAGCCGCAACTAATCTAAATTATAAACGTTAAGAAATTTACTAAACAGAAAAAAAGGCAAAAGAAACCCTAGGGTAGCTAGTTATTCACTATCCATTT
>NZ_JAPQLM010000145.1:0-17888 GCF_028981765.1 Wolbachia endosymbiont of Drosophila seguyi | reverse complement strand
TAGTGGAAGCATTTGGAAAGCCGCATGTAAATGTGGGAACAATAGGACATGTGGATCATGGGAAGACGACGTTAACAGCGGCGATAACGAAGCATTATGGAAATTTTGTAGCGTACGATCAGATAGACAAAGCGCCAGAAGAAAGGAAGAGGGGGATAACGATAGCAACAGCGCATGTTGAGTATCAGACAGAGAAAAGGCATTATGGACACGTTGATTGTCCTGGACACGCTGACTATGTAAAGAACATGATAGTAGGTGCAGCACAGATGGATGCGGCGATATTGGTAGTGTCGGGGGTTGATGGGCCAATGCCACAAACGAGAGAGCATATATTGCTGGCGAAGCAGGTAGGTGTTGGATATATCGTAGTGTATATAAATAAAGCTGATGTTGCTGATGCTGATATGATAGATTTAGTAGAAATGGAAGTGAGGGAATTACTGAGTAAATACGGATTTCCAGGGGATGAAGTGCCTGTGGTGGTTGGTTCAGCGCTCAAGGCGCTGGAGGATGACAGCAGCGAATATGGAAAGAAATCAATAGATAAATTGATGGAAAAGTTAGATGAATATGTAGCGGTTCCACCAAGGCCTGTGGATTTACCATTTTTATTGCCAATCGAAGATGTATTTTCGATATCGGGGCGAGGAACAGTGGTAACAGGAAGAATAGAGAAGGGAGAGATAAAGACGGGAGAAGAGATAGAGATAATAGGTCTGAAAGCGACGCAAAAGACGATATGCACAGGTGTTGAGATGTTTAAGAAGTTGCTGGATAAGGGAAGTGCAGGACTCAATGTAGGAATATTGTTAAGAGGAACAAAAAGAGAAGAAGTGGAGAGAGGGCAAGTATTAGCGAAACCGGGGACGATAACACCGCATAGAAAGTTTAAGGCGGAGGTTTATATATTAAAGAAAGAGGAAGGAGGAAGGCATACACCATTTTTTGCGAATTACCAGCCACAGTTTTATTTAAGGACAACGGATGTAACTGGGAGCATAAAATTGCTAGATGGGAAGGAGATGGTAATGCCAGGAGATAATGTGAGTGTAGAAGTAGAATTGCAAGTACCGATAGCAATGGATGAGGGATTGCGTTTTGCGATAAGAGAAGGCGGTAGAACTGTTGGTTCTGGTGTTGTTTCTGAAATTTTGGAGTGAGAGTTTGAGTTATAGGAGTGTAGCTCAATTGGTAGAGCGCTGGTCTCCAAAACCAGAGGTTGTAGGTTCAACTCCTATCGCTCCTGCATTAATGTTGTGGTGGAAATGTTAAAAAGTTTGTGTGGTTTTTTCTGTGATATAAAGCAAGAAATACGAAGAATTGCTTGGGTAAAGAAACAGGAGGTGTTGTCATCTCTATTTGTTGTAATGATTGTTATATTATGCTTTTCGATTTTCTTCTTTTTTGTGGATTTTATGTCTCTTTACGTAATTAAGGCTTTATTTGGAATTATTTATGGAATGTGAATATAAATGGTATATCATTAAAGTTGATTATGGATATGAGCAAAACATACGCGAATTGGTAAGTAATGCTGTTTATTTTAAGGAAGTGTTTATTCCTTATCAAACGGTATGTAATTCAAAGTCTGATATAAAAGAATTATGTGAAGTGTATGTATATATGCATCTGTGTGATGAAAGCAAAAATATTTTGAATCAAACGCCTGGATTCTGCAGTGGCGAATCTGGTGATTTTGAGATGATTTCAGATGATGAGATAAGTTTAAAGTGTAAAGAATTTAATAGATATAAATGGTATATCTTGAGAGTTGCTTCCAATTGTGAAGAGAAAGTGCGCCAACATATATTGGAAAATTCTATGAGATTAGGTGTTAATGATTACTTTAAGGAAGTTTTTATTCCATATGAAGAGCTAAGTGAAGTAGAGTTGAAATCTAAGAAAATTGCTACACGAAGGAAATGCTTTCCTGGTTATGTCTTTTTATACGTGAATTTATGCGATGAAGTATTGAATTTTATCAATAATATACCAAAATCTCTTAAGGTTTATGGATTTTTGAAAAACGGTAATATTCCAAAGGTGATTTTGGATGATGAGATTCACTCAATGTGTAATGCACTTTATAATGCTCAAGAGACAAAGAAGTTAGGTTATGGTTATGAAAAAGGTGAAAAAGTGAAAATTAATGATGGTCTTTTTCAAAATTTTACTGGTAAGGTAAATATGGTAAACGATGAGAAAAAAATTATTAATGTGGAAGTATCGATTTTAGGTAAGCCGACAATAATAGAGCTTGATCTGGCTCAAGTAGAGAAAATAGAGGATTAATTATGAGTGTTATAGTTGCTAAGATTAACTTACTTATGGAAGCTGGGAAAGCAGTTCCAGGACCGAAAATTGCTTCAGTACTTGGTCCACGTGGTATACCTGTTCCTAAGTTTTGTGAAGCTTTTAATAAAGTTACTAGTGCTGCTAACGCTAATTATAAAGTAGGCGATTTAGTAACAGTGCGAATTTCCATAAAGGATGATCGCTCTCATGATTTTACTGTCAGCGGTCCGCCTGTGGCTTATTTACTTAAGCAGGAGGCTAAATTAAGTAAAAGTTCTGGTAATCCTGGTAAAGAATTAGTGGCTAAATTACCTATGTCTGCTATAATTAAAGTAGCAAAGTGCAAGATGGTTGATATGAAAGTGGATAATGAAGATTCAGCAGTGAAAATGGTTGTAGGCACTGCAAAATCTATGGGTATAGAAGTTGTGGAAGGTTAGGTAAATGAATACATGTAATGATAATCCTAAGCAGTGTTTGAAGAAGATTGTTGAGTCTGCTTCAGCAAAATTTAATGAATCAGTTGATATTGCGGTCAATTTAGGCGTAGATTCACGTAAATCTGAAGAGCAGGTGCGTGGTACAGTAGTTTTGCCTAAAGGTATCGGGAAGAATATTAAAGTAGCTGTTTTCGCTCAAGATAAACATTTATTAGAAGCTGAAAAAGCTGGTGCTGATATTGCAGGAGGAGAGGATTTAGTTGAAGAAATAAAAAAAGGTAGAAAGTTAGATGTTGATTGGTGCATTACTACTCCTGATTTTATGGCAAAAATCACTCCTATTGCAAAAGTATTGGGTGTTAAAGGGCTGATGCCTAACCCTAAATTTGGTACTGTGACTTCTAACATTGCAGAAGCTATTAAAACCATTAAGTCTGGTCAGGTAAAATTTAGAACAGATAAAAATGGTGTTATTCATGGTAAATTAGGAAATATTAAATTTGATATTGATGACTTGCTAGAAAATTTAAAAGCCTTTCTTAAAGTAATTAAAGATAATAAACCTATTTCTGCGAAAGGAATTTACTTTAAGGGTGTTTTTTTAAATTCAACTATGGGTAAAGCTTATAAGATAGGCAAAGTGGAAGATATAATTTAAGGGAGTGATACCGTGAAGCGTAAAGATAAGGATGAATTTATACAGAGCACAATAAACGTATTTGTAAATAATGATTTCTTGATATTAGTAAATTTTAAATCTATAAATGCTAATGATTCATTAACTCTGAGGAATAGTCTGAAGTCTATAGCAGGTGGGGTATTAGTAGTTAAAAACACTCTAGCGCGCTTGGCTTTGGAAAGGACTGGTAAATTCTCTTATTTATCAGGCAAATTTTCCGGTCCTGTTGCTATTATATACTCTAGTGGCATAGTAGAAGCTGCAAAATTAATAGTTGATTTTACTAATGCTAATAAAGAAAAAATGTCTGTGATTTGCGCAGCTCATTTAAATGAATTGTTAACAGTGGAAGATGTTAATAAACTGGCTAAGTTGCCTTCTCTGGATGAATTGCGTGTTAAAATTATGCGTTTAATATCTTATGATATTCCTGCTCGGTTAGCGTTGTCTATTAATTCATCTTCTATGAGGCTTATGAGAGTTTTGGATTATTATAGTTCTAAAAAATAAATTTGTTGTTAAGTAAGGTGGTAATTATGAGTAATGTAACAAGTGATTTGGTTGATAAAATATTATCTTTAAACCTATTAGAGGCTTCTGAACTTGTAAAAGTTTTAGAAGAGAAAATAGGGTTGCCTGCTGGTTCTTTTCTTGGTGGAGCTGTTGGTGCTGGGGCGCCTATTGGTGATAATGCTGCTGCTCCTGCTGCTCAAGAAAAAGCTGAGTATAAAGTTGTGATTAAAGAAATTGATGCGAGTAAAAAAATAGGAGTTATTAAAGCTGTGAGAGAGGTTAATTCTACATTGGGTTTAAAAGAAGCAAAAGAGTTGGTTGAATCTTTACCTAAAGATTTGACTGCTAATGTTCCTAAAGACGAAGCAGAAAGAATCAAGCAAAAACTTATTGAAGCAGGAGCAACTAAAGTGGAGCTTGAATAATATTTAATGTATTAATTTTATATTGATATAGCTCTTTTAATTAGTTTGGGGTATTTTAATGGTTGATTCTTCTTATATGTACGCTTCTGGTGCTTTTGTTCCTAGAGTTTCTTATTCTAGGTCGATTGATTTAAAAGATTCTTTATTGGATTTGGTTAAGGTTCAAAAAGAATCATATGATTCTTTTACTCCTAAGAATAAGGGTAATGAAAGACTTGAAGTTATCTTTCATACAATCTTTCCAATAAATGATCCTTTGCGTAGGGCTACTATTGAGTTTATAAGTTGTAGGGTAGATGATCCTAAGTATGATGAATCTGAGTGTATAAAGCGTGGTGTAACTTTTTCTGCTCAGGTTATTGCTTCTATACGTCTTGTTGTTATGCAGGATGGTATTTCTCTTGATGAATATAAATCGATTAAAGAGAGTGGAGATCATTCTAAACTTGCAACCGTTGTAAAATCTATAGAAGAGCAGAAAGTCCACTTTTGTGGGTTGCCTATGATGACTGATAAGGGCACTTTCATCATTAATGGTGTGGAAAAAGTTATCGTCTTACAAATGCATAGGTCTCCTGGTGTATTTTTTGATAGCGATAAGGGAAAAACTTACAATTCTGGTAAATTGATCTATTCTGCTAGAATTATTCCTTATAGGGGTTCTTGGCTTGATATTGAATTTGATGTTAAAGACCATTTGTATTTTCGTGTTGATAGAAAAAGAAAATTGCCAATTTCAGTTTTATTAAAGGCGTTGGGTCTATCAAATAATGATATACTCGATAGATTTTATGAGAAAATAAAGTATGTAAAACATAAAGATGGTTGGAAAGTGCCTTTTGTTCCTGATAAATTTAAAGGAGTGAGGCTGCCTTTCGACTTAATGGATATTGAAGGTAATGTGCTGCTTAAAGCTAACGTTCGTATTACCTCAAGACTAGCTAAAAAGCTATATGATAATGAATTGAAAGAGTATCTGGTTCCGTTTAATTCTATATGTGGTTTATTCCTCGCAGAAGATTTAATGGATAGTGCTAGCTCTACGAAAATTTTATCTGCTGGTGAATCTATAAAGCTGGAAGACATAAAGAAGCTTGAGTTATTATCTGTAGATGAAATATCAGTGTTGAACATAGATAATTTGTTTGTTGGACCTTATATATTAAATACGCTTTTCTTAGATGAAAACATGTCTTATCAGGATGCACTATATGAAATATATAGAGTTTTGCGTCCTGGTGAAGTTCCTGTTTTAGAGATAGTAGAAGAGTTTTTCCGTAATCTTTTCTTCAGTCCGGAATATTATGATTTGTCTAACATTGGTAGGTTGAAGCTTAACTCTTACCTTGGATTAAATTATGATGAGGATTTAACTGTTTTAACGCATGAAGATATTATTGAAATTGTGAAAAAAATAGTATTGTTACGTGACGGTCAAGGATCTGTAGATGATATTGATCATTTAGGAAACAGAAGAGTAAGATCAGTTGGAGAGTTTATAGAAAATCAATTTAGAACTGGGTTGTTGAAATTGGAACGCGCAATAGTTGATTCTATGTCCACTTCTAGTTTAGATAAAGTTTCTCCATCTGATTTTATTAATCCAAAAGTGTTAACTAATGTCTTAAGAGATTTCTTCAATTCTTCTCAATTATCTCAATTTATGGATCAGACTAATCCGTTATCTGAAATAACACATAAAAGAAGGTTATCCGCGTTAGGTCCTGGCGGTTTAACAAGAGAACGGGCAGGATTTGAGGTGCGTGATGTTCATCCAACTCATTATGGAAGAATTTGCCCTATTGAGACTCCTGAAGGGCAAAATATAGGGTTAATCAACAGCTTAGCTATATACGCGCGTATTAATAAATATGGTTTCATTGAAAGCCCTTATAGAAAAGTAGTCAATAGGGTTGTTACTGATCAAATTGAGTATCTTTCTGCTATAGACGAAGGCTCACATCATATAGCTGACACTAGCGTAAAGCTTGATGAAAATAATTGCTTTGTTGATGACATGCTATACTGTAGATATGCTGGTAGCTTCGTCATGGTAAGTAGCGACCAAGTTAGTTACATTGACGTATCTCCTAAGCAGGTAATATCAGTTGCAGCTTCCTTGATTCCATTTTTAGAAAATGATGATGCTAATAGAGCATTAATGGGCTCAAATATGCAACGTCAGGCCGTACCTTTATTGAAGCCTACCGCTCCTCTGGTTGCTACTGGTATGGAATCTTTTGTAGCTTCTGGCTCTGGTGCTGTAGTTTTAGCAAAACGCGATGGCATAGTTGATAGTTCTGATAGTAACTCTATAGTTATACGTGCTTTTGATAAAGGAAGGGTTAACTACTTGGACGTAGATATTTATCATCTAAGGAAATTTCAGCGTTCTAACCATAATACTTGTATTAATCAAAGACCGCTAGTGTGCGTAGGTGATTATGTTAAAAAGGGTGATGTAATAGCTGATGGTCCTGCAATTAACAGTGGTGAGTTGGCGCTTGGTAAAAATTTGCTAGTCGCTTTTATGTCTTGGCAAGGTTATAATTTTGAAGACTCTATTATTATTTCTAGTGAAGTTGTTAAAAAAGATCTCTTTACTTCTATTCATATAGAAGAATTTGACTGTGTTGTACATGATACCCCTTTAGGATCAGAAAAAATAACTCGTGCTATACCTGGTGTTAATGAAGAAAATCTATATCACTTGGATGATAGTGGTATAGTGAAAATTGGTACAAGAGTTGGTCCAGGCTATATTCTGGTAGGTAAAGTTACACCTAAACCTTCTCTTTCATTGCCTCCTGAAACGAAGTTATTAATGACAATTTTTGGTGAAAAGTCATTCGATTGTGCGGATTCCTCTTTATATACATCTCCAGATGTTGAAGGGACAGTAATTGATGTACAAGTCTTTACACGCAGGGGGGTTGAAGAAAATGAAAGGGCATTACTCATCAAACAAAAAGAGATAAATGACTTTGAGGAAGAGCGAGATTATATAATCAATGTTACTAGTGAATATTTCTATGATGAACTGAAGAAACTTCTTATTAATTCTGGTTCTCAAGATCGAGAAAAATTTGACTCTATTGGACGTGAGCAATGGTGGGGTATAGGATTAAAAAACCAATCCATTTCTGAGCAAGTTAAGAGCTTAAAAAAAGATTTTGATGAAAAAGTATCACATGCAATAGCACAGTTTAAGCGAAAAGTAGAAAAATTACATGAAGGTTATGACCTGCCTCAAGGTGTGTCGATGTCAGTAAAAGTTTTCATTGCTGTGAAACATAGTCTGCAACCAGGGGATAAAATGGCTGGTAGACATGGAAATAAAGGTGTGATTTCTCGAGTTGTGCCAGTGGAAGATATGCCTTATTTGGAAGATGGTACTCCTGTTGATATTATTCTTAACCCTCTTGGTGTTCCTTCACGAATGAATGTAGGGCAAATACTGGAAACGCATGTAGGTTGGGCTTGTAGAAAATTAGGGGAAAAGGTAAGTAATATTCTCGATGAGATCAATAAGATCAAAAGTGCTTTTTGCAAGGGAATTAGGTCCCTTAACGATGATAATTTTACACAATTTGCAGTAGCATACCTTGATAATAAAAAAATTGAAAATATTGATGATGATGAAATAACGGCTTCTGTTTTAAATACACCTAATAAGAATGCACTAAATGACGAGTTGAATGAGTTAGTAGAGAACTATTTGAACTCTTGTAAAAGTTCATACAGCAATTTACGTAACTTCCTGATTGAGGTTTATAGCTATGGCAGTAACGTATCTATCTGTAATGATATTCGTAATATTAGTGATAATAATCTCATTGAATTTGCACGCAAATTACGTGATGGCGTTCCTGTTGCTGCACCTGTATTTGAGGGTCCAAAAGATGAACAAATAGCAAAATTATTTGAACTTGCTGGTTTAGATAACTCTGGACAAGCTGTATTATATGACGGTTGCAGTGGTGAAAAATTCGACCGCAAGGTTACAGTTGGTTACATGTACATGCTTAAGTTGCACCACTTGGTTGATGGTAAAATTCATGCGCGTTCAGTAGGGCCTTATAGTTTGGTTACTCAACAACCTCTTGGAGGAAAATCTCATTTTGGTGGTCAGCGTTTTGGTGAAATGGAATGTTGGGCATTACAAGCCTATGGTGCTGCTTATACTTTGCAGGAAATGTTAACTGTGAAGTCTGATGATATTAATGGTAGAGTTAAGATTTATGAATCGATAATAAAAGGTGACAGTAATTTTGAATGTGGAATTCCTGAATCCTTTAATGTGATGATAAAAGAACTACGTTCTTTATGTTTAAATGTAGATTTAAAGCAAAATGATGTAGTGATTGAAGATATATCTCACACTAACATTGCACAACCTTTTAATGAGGTTAGCATATCGATTGCTAGCCCTGAAAGTATTAAGCGTATATCTTGTGGTGAGATAGAAGATGTTTCAACTGCAAATTATCGTACGTTCAAAGTTGAGAAAGGTGGATTATTTTGCCCTAAGGTTTTTGGCCCTGTCAATGACGATGAATGTTTATGTGGAAAATACAAAAAAAGAAGACACAGAGGGCGCATATGCGAAAAATGCGGAGTAGAAGTTACATCTTCTAAAGTAAGAAGAGAAAGGATGGGTCATATAGAGCTTGCATCTCCTGTTGCTCATATATGGTTTTTGAAATCGCTTCCTTCAAGAATTGGAGCATTATTGGATATGTCTCTCAGAGATATTGAGAATATTTTATATAGCGATAATTATATCGTAATAGATCCTCTTGTTTCGCCTTTTGAAAAAGGTGAGATTATTAGTGAAAAAGCTTATAATGAAGCTAAAGATAGCTATGGGATCGATAGTTTTGTAGCTATGCAAGGTGTTGAAGCTATAAGAGAGTTGCTAACGCGCCTTGATTTACATGAAATTAGGAAGGATTTAAGACTAGAATTAGAATCTGTTGCTTCTGAGATAAGAAGAAAGAAAATTATAAAGAGATTGCGTATTGTTGAAAACTTCATTAAATCTGGAAATAGGCCTGAGTGGATGATACTTACAACTATACCTATTTTACCACCTGATTTGCGTCCTTTGGTATCGCTTGAGAGTGGTCGTCCTGCAGTTTCTGATCTGAATCATCATTATAGGACTATTATTAATAGAAATAACAGGTTGAGAAAATTGTTGAGCTTAAATCCTCCTGAGATTATGATTCGTAATGAAAAAAGGATGTTACAAGAAGCAGTTGATTCTCTTTTTGATAATAGTCGTCGTAATACTTTGGTAAATAAAGCTGGTGCTGTTGGATATAAAAAGTCCATTAGTGATATGTTAAAAGGAAAACAGGGTCGTTTTCGCCAGAACCTCTTAGGAAAAAGGGTAGACTACTCTGGACGTTCTGTAATAGTTGTTGGTCCAACTTTGAAACTAAATCAGTGTGGATTACCAAAAAGAATGGCTCTTGAACTATTCAAACCTTTTGTTTACTCAAAGCTTAAGATGTATGGTATGGCTCCAACTATTAAGTTTGCTAGTAAGTTGATAAGAGCAGAAAAACCAGAAGTTTGGGATATGCTTGAAGAGGTAATAAAAGAGCATCCTGTTTTGTTGAATAGAGCGCCTACGCTACATAGACTTGGTATTCAGGCTTTTGAGCCAATCCTTATTGAAGGCAAAGCAATACAGCTTCATCCGCTTGTCTGTACGGCGTTTAATGCTGATTTTGATGGTGATCAAATGGCAGTGCATGTGCCAATTTCATTGGAAGCTCAGCTTGAAGCTAGGGTGTTGATGATGTCCACTAATAACGTTTTAAGTCCTTCTAATGGCAGACCGATTATAGTTCCTAGTAAAGATATAGTACTTGGTATATATTATCTGACTTTACAAGAACCTAAGGAAGATAATTTACCATCTTTTGGTGCTTTTTGTGAAGTTGAGCATTCCTTGAGTGATGGTACTTTACATATTCATTCTAGTATAAAGTATAGGATGGAGTATATTAATAGCAGCGGTGAAACTCACTATAAAACTGTTTGTACAACTCCTGGCCGTTTAATATTATGGCAAATTTTTCCTAAGCATGAGAATCTAGGCTTCGATCTAATAAATCAGATATTAACAGTCAAGGAAATAACTGGTATAGTTGATTTGGTATATCGTAACTGTGGTCAAAGTGCTACAGTGGCATTTTCTGATAAATTAATGGTACTTGGCTTTGAGTATGCCACATTTTCTGGTGTCTCTTTTGGTCGTTGTGATATGGTTATACCTGAAACTAAAGCTACACATGTTGATCACGCGAGGGGTGAAATTAAGAAATTCTCTATGCAATATCAAGATGGGCTAATAACTAGAAGTGAGAGGTATAACAAGGTTATAGATGAATGGTCTAAGTGTACGGATATGATAGCTAATGATATGTTAAAAGCAATATCTATATATGATGGAAATAGTAAGTACAACTCAGTGTATATGATGGTTAACTCTGGTGCAAGGGGTTCTACTTCACAGATGAAACAGCTGGCAGGAATGCGAGGGCTCATGACCAAACCTTCTGGTGAGATTATAGAAACACCTATAATTTCTAATTTCCGTGAAGGATTGAACGTATTTGAATACTTTAATTCTACTCACGGTGCGCGTAAAGGTTTAGCTGACACTGCACTTAAAACTGCAAACTCTGGATACTTAACTCGTCGTTTAGTTGATGTATCTCAAAATTGCATAGTTACAAAGCATGACTGTAAAACAAAAAATGGTCTTGTTGTGAGAGCTACAGTTGAAGGAAGTACTATAGTTGCATCTCTAGAGAGTGTTGTGCTGGGTAGAACAGCTGCAAATGATATATATAACCCAGTGACAAAAGAATTATTAGTAAAAGCAGGGGAATTAATTGATGAGGATAAAGTAAAGCAAATCAGCATTGCAGGTCTTGATGTTGTAAAAATTAGATCGCCTTTAACTTGTGAAATAAGTCCTGGTGTATGTTCTTTATGTTATGGAAGAGACCTTGCAACTGGTAAAATTGTTTCAATAGGTGAAGCAGTTGGTGTTATAGCTGCTCAATCTGTTGGAGAGCCAGGTACTCAGTTAACGATGCGTACTTTTCATATAGGTGGAGTAATGACTAGAGGCGTTGAATCCTCGAACATTATAGCTTCTATTAATGCTAAAATAAAGTTAAACAATAGTAATATAATTATAGATAGAAACGGAAATAAAATTGTGATAAGCCGTTCCTGTGAAGTCGTGTTGATTGATAGCCTTGGTAGTGAGAAGTTGAAGCACAGTGTACCTTACGGCGCTAAGCTTTATGTAGATGAGAGTGGGTCAGTAAAAATTGGCGATAAAGTTGCGGAATGGGATCCTTATACATTGCCTATTATCACGGAGAAGACTGGTACAGTGTCTTATCAGGACTTAAAAGATGGAATTTCGATCACTGAAGTGATGGATGAATCTACAGGAATATCAAGCAAAGTAGTAAAAGACTGGAAATTGCATTCTGGTGGAGCTAATTTACGTCCTCGTATTGTGCTGCTTGACGATAATGGTAAAGTAATGACACTCGCAAGTGGCGTTGAAGCATGTTATTTTATACCAATCGGTGCAGTGCTCAATGTACAAGATGGCCAGAAGGTTCATGCAGGTGATGTTATTACAAGAACACCAAGAGAGTCAGTTAAAACTCGTGATATTACTGGTGGTTTACCGAGGGTTATAGAGTTATTTGAAGCACGTCGTCCTAAAGAGCATGCTATTGTTAGTGAGATAGATGGCTATGTAGCGTTTTCTGAAAAAGACCGTAGAGGAAAACGCAGTATATTAATTAAACCTGTAGATGAACAAATTTCTCCAGTTGAATATTTGGTATCAAGAAGTAAGCATGTAATAGTCAATGAAGGTGATTTTGTACGTAAAGGTGATCTATTGATGGATGGTGACCCTGATCTCCATGATATTTTACGTGTGCTTGGGTTAGAAGCTTTAGCGCACTATATGATTTCTGAAATACAGCAAGTTTATAGATTGCAGGGTGTTCGTATAGACAATAAGCATTTAGAGGTGATCTTAAAACAAATGCTACAAAAAGTGGAAATTACTGATCCTGGTGATACTATGTACTTGGTTGGCGAAAGCATTGACAAGCTGGAAGTTGATAGGGAAAATGATGCTATGAGTAACTCTGGCAAACGGCCTACTCATTATCTTCCTATTCTGCAGGGGATTACTAGGGCAAGTCTTGAAACTAGCTCCTTTATTTCTGCTGCCTCTTTCCAAGAGACAACAAAAGTACTTACAGAAGCAGCATTCTGCGGGAAGAGTGATCCTTTAAGTGGATTAAAAGAAAATGTTATAGTAGGAAGATTAATTCCTGCTGGTACAGGTTTGATTATGAATAAGATCAGAGCACTTTCACTTTGTGATAATGTGGATAAATATGAAAAATATTTTGATATTGAAACTTATGACGAGGAATGGTTGATGGATAATGGTTGTCATTTACACTCTGGTGAGGAAGAGAGCGTAGTGGCATACGATCAGTCGAATTGAGTACAGCTAGTGTGTCTCTTGACCAAAAAAGCCAATAATATTTTCTTTCACTTCTGTGCTATCTGTCATGTTATTTACTCTCACACGAAATTCAGATGAGCCTTGAAGCCCGCTACTGTACCAACCTATGTGTTTGCGGGCCATCTTTATTCCTGTGTCATTTCCATAGTACTCAAGAATATTGTCGTAATGCTCGAGTATGATGCTTAATCTCTCTGAAGCTGTTGGCTCAGAAGTTTCACTTCCACTGAGAAAGTTCATTGCTTGATTAATCAGCCAAGGTTTACCGTAGGCACCACGACCTATCATCACTCCGTCTGCTCCAGATTCTTTGAGAGCATTCTGAATATCATTTAAATTTTTAATATCGCCATTTACTATAACTGGAATTTTCACTTGCTCTTTAACATTTCTAACGAATTTCCAATCTGCTTGACCATTATAAAGCTGCGCTCTTGTTCTTCCATGCACAGTGATCATTTTTGCTCCTAAGTCTTCGGCAATTTTCGCAAGTCTCGGGGCATTGCGATTTTCATCGTTCCATCCAGTGCGCATTTTCACCGTAACTGGCATATTCACTGCTTTGACCACAGCTTCAATTATCTCAGCGGCTTTTTTCTCATCACGCATTAGCGCTGATCCTGCATAACCGTTTACAACTTTTTTAACAGGGCAACCAAAGTTTATGTCTATAATTTTTGCTCCCATGTCCTCGTTTAATTTTGCAGCCTCCGCCATAACATCTGGCTCACACCCAGCAAGCTGCACAGCAGTTAATGCATCGACTTTTGCTTTTTGCAAACTCTGGCGAGTTTGCATAATCATAGCTCTGCTTGCGATCATCTCTGAAACTAACAAACTTGCACCAAGTTTCTTCACAATACTTCTAAACGGATAATCAGTCACTCCAGACATTGGAGCTAAAATAACTGGAGAATCAATTGTCAAATTTCCTATTTGGGGGGGCATAAGGTCAATGGTAATTTTTCATTGATTACATAATGCAACACAAACTTGCATTCTCCCTTGAAATAGAAGACTGAGATGTTTTCGTCCTTGGCGGACGCTTACGATTTCTTAGATCTTCCTTACATTTCTCATCTTCCATAAGCGCTCTTGTAAATTCTTCTCTTTTCTCATTCAAATCAAATTTATATTCTGATAACTTTTTGTCAATTTCGTCAAATGATTTGTCTTCGTTAAGCATTTGTGTAATTTTATGAGCATTTTCTAACGCAAATATTCCACAGTTATACCCGTCACTTTGCTGCTTAGTTGGGGAAATTCTTATGTCTAATACCCATTCCTCTTTTTGCAGTTCTCTTTTAACAATATTTAGCACATTATCTGGCAATTGATTACCAAATGAGTCACAGTAATAAGCTCTAAATTTTTTATCACCTGCATCAGGTTTAATAACCAAAGTTACCCAATGATTGTTGTTAATATGAAGAACCGAAGTAAATATCAATTTAGAATTTTGTTTTAATTCACCTCTATAATTCTGAAGAAATTCTTTTGTGAGTTCGTCCCAACCATTAGAATAGCTAGGAGCAAGAAAATAGACATTATTATTACTATGTTCACTTTGTGAGTACCCATACACAACTCTTGCAATATGTGTAATGTCATCATCACATAACCAGTAAGCATAATTTCCTCTGTTTGTCTGATGCACAAGAGTGTCCAAATTTTCATGAAACTCTTTACCACCCAAACCACTATCTTTTGAAGCAATAGAACTTCTGCGACTACTGTTCTCTGAAACAGTTGACCCATCTTCATTATCTGGTCCAGGAAAAATACCACTATCCTCATCTGGAGTTTTTTGCTCACCTTGACTTGCTCTTTTTCCATTAATATAACCCTTCGCTAAGTAAAATAAAGGTTCAACAACCATTTTGTATGCTACTGTAAGAATTGTTCCCATTAAAACCCAAACTACGGGGTTAGAGATGAGCATAGCAAGTGGAAAGGTCAATAGAGGGGATCCTATTACCGCCCCTAAACAGCCAGCAGCGAATGTGGCTGCTAGGCATACACAAGTAGCGTAGATAACGAATTCCTCACCAGCAAAGTAAGTGCTCTCTTTCTGATTATTTTTTGTAATGCCCAACATACTACACCCTATGAACGCTAAGTTAATTAAATTTAAACAAATTCTAACAAAAAAATCAACCATAATAATTTTAGTAGTATGAGAATATATTGAATATTAAGAGCTTTTGGAGTACAGTAACAATGTTAGTAATAGCACAATATATGCACGATATAGAATATATACGCAAAAACCCTGAAGGATTTGAAAAGGCAATGAAAAGCAGGGGAATTAGAGAATCTACTGCGGAAGAGATATTAGAAATCGATCACGAGAAAAGATCATTAACCACTAAACTGCAGGATTTGAATAGGCAGCGCAATGAAATCACAGAGGAAATAAAAAAGCTTAAAATGAGCAAGAGCCCCTGTGAAGAGCAAATAGAGTTGTCAAAAAGCATCACAAATGAGATAGAGGCAATCAGCTTAAAAGAACAAGCAGAAAAGGATAAGTTAGTGAATGTTTTATCTAACTTGCCGAATATTCCTGCGCAAGATGTGCCAATAGGCGCAGATGAGAACTCTAATTTAGAGGTGAGAAGATATGGAGGAAAAAGACAGTTTGATTTTGTACCAGAATCTCATTATGAACTCGGAGAAAAATTAGGTTTAATGGACTTCGAACAAGCGGCGAGAATTTCCGGATCAAGATTTACGATATTAAAAGGACAGTTAGCTAAGCTTGGACGAGCGCTAATAAATTGTATGCTTGAAATGCATGTTAATGAATTTGGCTATACTGAGGTGTACCACCCGGCTTTGGTGAAAAACGAAGCTATGTATAATGTTGGTCAGCTACCGAAATTTTCTGACGATTCGTATTTAACTACCGACGAATTGAGGTTGATTCCCACAAGTGAAGTGTTTTTAACAAATTTAGTTGCTGACAAAATAATGGAAGAAAAAGAACTGCCTATTCGCTTTACTGCATATTCGGAGTGCTTTCGTAAAGAAGCAGGTAGTGCAGGTCGCGATACCAGGGGCATGATAAGGCAACACCAATTTGGTAAAGTGGAGTTGGTAAGCATCACAACTGAAGACCAATCAAATGATGAGCTTGAGCGTATGACGAGTGTTGCTGAAGAGATATTAAAAAAATTAGAATTGCCATACAGAGTAATGCTGCTTTGCAGTGGCGATATGGGTTTTGCTGCACAAAGGACTTATGACATAGAGGTATGGTTACCTGGGCAAAATAAATATAGAGAAATATCAAGCTGCTCAAATTGTGGTGCATTTCAAGCAAGAAGGATGAACGCTAAATACTCTTCAGAAACTGATAAAAAGATGAAAAAATATATTCACACTTTAAACGGCTCAGCTTTAGCTATAGGAAGAACGATTATTGCCATAATGGAGAATTATCAAAATTCTGACGGGTCGATTGCAATACCAAACGTGTTGCAAAAATACATGAGTAATGATACTGTTATAAGCAAATAATAATTTTGACATATAGAAAAGCGAGGAAATAAAGATGAAGGTTCTGGTTATAGGTTCTGGTGGGCGTGAGCACGCTCTACTTTGGGCTCTAAAAAAATCTCCTATCTTGACTGAGTTATATGTAACTCCTGGTCGCCAAGCTATGAAAGATCTTGGGGCTCTTGTGGATGTAAATATTCAAAATTCAGTGGATGTTACACAATTTTGCAAGAGAGAAAATATAGAGTTGGTTGTTATTGGTCCAGAACAACCAATAATTGATGGGCTTGCTGATGATTTAGTTGCAGAGGGAATAAATGTTTTTGCTCCAAGTCAAGCAACTGCAAAACTTGAGGGATCGAAGTCTTTCACCAAGGGACTATGTAAGCGATATGGTATACCAACTGCCAAGTACGAGTGTTTTGTTGATGAAGGGTTAGCTAAAGATTTTGTACGTAGCAATAAAATAAAGTTTCCACTTGTAGTGAAAGCAAATGGAATTGCAGCAGGAAAAGGGGTGGTTATATGTAATACAGAAAGCGAAGCTTTTTCAGCAATAAATTCAATGCTAGTGGAGAAAAAATTTGGTGAATCAGGTGAAGAAATAATCATAGAAGAGTTTTTAGTTGGAGAAGAAGTAAGTTTTTTTGCTCTTATTGATGGGTTGAAAGTAGTAACTCTTGGGTGTGCAAAAGATTATAAGAGAGTTGATGAAAGTAATGAAAGCCAAAATACTGGAGGTATGGGGTCGTACTCATCACCTTCAATTATAAGTAAGGACATGGAGCAAAAAATTATCCAAAAAATAATATACCCTACAGCTCAAGCATTGGTTAACATGGGTACGTCTTATAAAGGAGTACTCTTTGCTGGTTTAATAATTTGCAAAGATAGCCCAAAACTTCTCGAGTATAACGTTAGATTCGGTGATCCAGAAACGCAATCTATATTACCTAGATTTGATTCAAATTGCGATTTGTTAAAATTGATGTTGTCAGTTGCAGAAGGAAAGTTAAATGTCAAAATGGTGGAACTTAACAACAAATCTACAGTTTGTGTAGTTGTTGCAAGTAAAGGCTATCCGGGTGATTATCAAAAGGGAGAAGTAATTAAAGGATTAGATAAGATTGAAAGCATTCCTGGTGTGTTGGTGTTTCATGCTGGTACTAAATTCGATGAAAGTGGTAACTTAGTTTCCGATGGCGGAAGAGTGCTAAATATAGTAGCAGAAGGGAGCACTATAGAGGAAGCCAAAAGTAAGGTGTACTCAGCATTAAATTTTTTAGAATGGCCAGGGGGCTTCTTCAGATACGATATCGGTAGTTAATGTTAGCTGTCGGTTAGCAGGTGGTTCACAGAAACGAAAAACTTCCTTGACAAACTCCGCCAGCCCCCTTATCATGAAACTGAAGCTATTGTATTTGCTTTCGCCAATCTGCAGA
>NZ_JAPQLM010000144.1:0-16294 GCF_028981765.1 Wolbachia endosymbiont of Drosophila seguyi | reverse complement strand
AACAAGGGTTTAAAGTACAGCCAAGAAGATGGGTTGTAGAAAGGACTTTTGCTTGGGTTAATAGGAATAGAAGGCTATCGAAGGAGTATGATTTACTCACAACATCCACTGAGAATTTCATATACCTAGCTATGAGTAGGGTTATGTTAAAGAGGGAATATGCTTGAATTTACTAGTTTCCGGACAACCTCTGAACTGTGTTTTCAAACGGTAGTGCCGGGGTGTGAGTATAATGATTATCAGTATATAAAAGTCATAGCAGACAGACTTGAAGCGGCAAATGTTGGCAAAATGAGGCGAATAATATTCAATATGCCTCCGCGTTCAATGAAGTCCCTGTGCGCTAGTGTTGCGTGGCCCGCATGGATACTGGGAAATCAGCCAACTGCAAGAATAATAGTTGCAAGCTACTCTCGGCTGCTTAGCGAAAAGCACTCGCTCGATACAAGATGCATAATGCAGTCTAGTTGGTATAGAGAGCTGTTTCCAGAGGTAGAACTATCCAAAGATCAGAATACCAAATACAAATTTCAAACAGTGCAGAGAGGATACAGAATCGCAACGTCAGTTGGAGGGACGTTAACAGGTGAAGGTGGTGATTTCATCATCGTGGATGATCCACTGAGTCCCGCCCAAGCTTTGAGTGAAACGTTTAGAAAGCGTGCTACAAATTGGTTTGACCAGACTTTAGTAGCCAGGCTCAACAATAGAAAAAAAGGAGTAATTGTTCTTGTGATGCATAGGCTACATCAAGAAGATTTAACCGGGCACCTTCTCTCCAAACCGAAAAACATATGGAACCATACTTGTTTACCGATGATATCTGAAAATAAGGAGATTATCTATTCAATCAAAAAGCCAGCGCCTCCTTTTCTTGTTCCTGTCACCCGAGTAACTACAAATGAGTACAAAAGCTGGATTACAGCATCAAGTGCTAGAATGACACCACCCGTAATATTATACTCAAGAGAAGAAGGTCAGTTGCTATATCCCCTCGATGGAGGAAAAGAAGAAGTTGAGATGATAAAGGTTGAACTTGGAAGTTACGCTTTTGCTGCACAATATCAACAAAACCCTCTGCCACTTTCAAGTGGTATAATTAAACGAGAGTGGCTGAAGCGCTATAGAAATTTTTCTGATAGTCTCTCATATGTCACTCAGAGCTGGGACACTGCAGTTTCAACAAGCAGCATGAGCAACTTTAGCGTCTGCACCACCTGGACAAAAGTGGGCAATAAATTCTATTTACTCGATGTATATCGCGCAAAGCTTGAGTATCCAAAGCTTAAAGAGCAAGTTCTGTTACTAGCTGCAAGATGGACACCGCACGCAATTTTAATCGAAGCAAAAACAAGTGGTCAGCAATTGGTGCAAGAGCTAAAGACAAACAGTGATTTACCAATTATCGAAATAGTACCACATGATGACAAACTCACTCGATTTTATCAAATTGTTCCGATTATAGAGTCTGGCAAGGTTTTTCTGCCGCACCAAGCAGTATGGCTGAACGATTTTGAGTATGAGATTTTAATGTTTCCTGAAACTCGACACGATGATCAAGTGGATAGTACCGTGCAATATTTGCAGTGGGTGAGAGATAGTAGCTCTAGGGTCGCAGCTTTACGGGCATTGTGATTTAAGCCTACCAGATCCAAGTAGTCAGCTACTTGCATGACACCCTGACAACCGTCATCCCGCTACGTGTTAGCGGGATCTATGCTAAAAGATACCACGGCGGTATGACGTAGAACTGCTGCTTGTTAGCGGATGAGATACCGCGAATGAATCGCGGTATGACGGTTAAGTACGTGTTAGCGGCTAAGAGATACTGCGGCGGTATGACGTAGAGCTCGCGTTAGCTATAAGATTAGCTAACATTCTGCACGTCCATAAAAAACAAACCTTCTTTTTCGTCTTGAACGCTAATAATAGCGTGAGTGTTAAAAGGTAAAGGATCATTTGTATGTCCATGGCCTACCCCTTTCATAGTAAATACAGGAAAGTTAACACTTTTTGCAAACCTTTCTTTTACAACTTCAACAAGGTTATCGTTATAGCAGTTAACGAAATCCCCAAAGATTACTGCATGTACTCCATCAAAGATGTGAGCTTGTTTTAGGTGATCTAAACTGCGCTCTATTGCGTATGGGTAGACTCTTATGTCCTCTAAAAATAGAATTTTACCTTTCGCATTTATTTGCCAAACAGTTCCTATACTGTTTTCAACTAAAGTCATATTACCACCGATGATTTTAGACTTTAATCTGCCATCTTTTAGTCTAATGCCATTATTTATCATCTTTAGCTTATCAAATCTGATAGAATCCCGCTTGTTAAGAATTAACTCTTTCAATTTTTCAACAGAGCTTTCAGAAACGGAGTTATTTACTATCATTTCCAACATGGTGCCGTGAAGAGTTTGCCAATCATATTTAGCTTGTAGATGGATGTGCAAGGCAGTTATATCGCTATAGCCTATGAGGATCTTTTTGTTTTGAGCAATCCTTTCTTTTTTATCATTGGGTAACTTTTCTAGATAGGGAATTAACCGAGAAGCCCCTTCTCCTCCTCTGATACACCAGATTATTTTACTATCACCGGTTAGTGCACTAACCAAATCATTTGCTCTGAATTCATCAGAGTTGGAATAAAATGGGTTATCATTACTATATATTTTCTCCGAAATATGGGGATTAAAATCCAAAGCTTCTACATATTCTTTTATAGTAGTCAGATCTGATTCTTTTCCCTTGGAGGAAGGAGCAATAATATCAACTTGGTCCATTGCATGAATACCTGTGTTAGCACATAAAGTGAGAATGAAATATAAAAGGTAAACAATCATTAAAATATCTTATAAAACTCTTTTTTTAGTATATCATCCAATTCAGAGAGTGGAACTTTCACTCCTAGTTCTTCCATTGACGTGACGCCATAACCTTGCAACCCACAAGGAATAATACCCTTATAGTGAGAGAGGTCTGGAAAGACGTTAAGCGCTATGCCATGATAAGTTACCCATTTTCTTAAGCGAATACCAAAAGCTGCAATTTTTTTTTCTACTCCGTTATGGTTTACCCAAATGCCTATTCTATCTTCTCTAAACTCTCCAAGTATATTAAATTGCTTTAAAACATTTATGATCCACTTACTTAGATCTCTAATATATAGCTTTATATCGCATTTGTTTCTTTTTTTAAGGTTTAACATTAAATATATAATGCGCTGTCCTGGACCATGATATGTGTGTTTACCACCCCTTCCTGTTTTATATATGGGAAATAGTTTTTCAACAATATCATCAGCTGTTGCACTGATTCCTGCAGTATAAAGTGGAGGGTGCTGGAGTAGCCATACCAATTCGTCTGCTGAATTATTGTGAATTTGTTGAATTTTCTCTTCCATGGATTTTACAGCACAGTTATAATCAATAAGCTGATTAGATATTAGCCATTCTGTCATATTCTATTTCTTTTTTTTTAGTATAGCAGTTCGTTTTTTCCTGTTATTCCAGTGTGTGACACTGGGCGCAGCCTTTCTTATTCCTAATATACTTAATACTAACTTCTGTGCTATTTCTCCTTAACAAACATAGTACATGACAAATGTTTAATTATTTGTCAACACAGGTCCTCTTTACGTATAGGCAACTTTTTTTATTGAAAAATTCAGAAAAATGTTGTATAATTATTAGTAGATTTTAGGTAAAATATATGGCAAACTCAAAATTTAGCATAACTTTCAACAACGAAATTTCAGAGTGTCTTGCTGGACTGGCTAAAATAAGAAATAAGTCCATTCAAGAACTAACAGAGAAGCTAATACAAGAAGCAATTGAAAATGAGGAAGATAAAATACTAATTGAGCGTGCTGCTAAACGTAATGTTTCAGGTGTAAAGAAAATTAGAAGTGAGGATGTAGACTGGAATACAATATTATCTTCATAGAAAGCGTTCTTGAGAAAGACCTTCCAGCTCTTCCAAAAACAATAAGATTAAGGATCATAAATGCGATAAATAAGCGCCTTACAGTTGATCCCATTAACCTTGGTGAGCCATTATATTACAGATTTAAAGGACAAAGAAGATTAAGGGTAGGTGATTATCGCGTTATCTATTCCGTAAATATTATAAAATATGAAGTGGTTATCACAGAGATAGGACACAGAAAAGATATTTATAAGTAAGTACATCATATAAATATTAAATATATTTTTACTCCTTCCTGATTCATTTTCTACCTTAGGTGGCTTCGCTCAGCTCAAAAAAAAAGCTCATTCTTTTTGCTACCCCTTATTGTGCCTGCCATTTAACTACTGTGTAGAGATTGCTCTCAAACATAATGTTCGTACGTTAGTATATCCTTCCTGTGACACCAATTGATATAATTCTACCACAAATTCAATTTTTTAGGAGGCATATATGAATCTCAATATTTTTCAAAGAAAAAAAAGCGCAGTATTTACTAAATATTCTGCTTTGCAGCTAATGATGGAGCCAAGTTGGAGTAAGCGTGATTATGTAAGTTTTGCTGAGGAAGGTTACATAAAAAATGTTATTGCCTTTCGAGCAATTAATATGATTGCAAGTGCTGCATCTTCGGTACCTTTTACTCTCTGCCAGCTTACTGAACAGGGAAAATCGCAATTAAAAGCCCATCCATTACTGAAATTACTTTATTCTCCTAATCCAATGACATCAAAATCGGAATTTATTGAGGGGATTGTAACTTATCGGTTAGTTAACGGCAATTCTTATATATTGATGGTTGAGTCACAGAATAGTAGAAAACCACCAACAGAGCTTTATCTTCTGCGCCCCGATAGGGTTGAAATTGTTCCAGGGAGAGATAACGTTCCTTATATCTATCGTTATACCATAAATAACAACAGTTATGACTTTAAAGTTGATAAACTAACTGGATGTTCAGCAGTGTTGCACTTAAAGACCTTTAATCCTTTGAATGATTGGTATGGGTTATCACCAATTGAGGCAGCTGCATATAGCATAGATCAACATAATCAGGCGGGTGCTTGGAATCAAGCGATGTTGCAAAATGGGGCAAGACCAAGTGGTGCAATAGTTGTAAAATCAGCAAAAGATGGAAGTGGTGGAAGTTTAAGTCAAGAGCAGTACCAACGCTTAAAAGCGCAGATAAATGATCATTATTCAGGTTCTATAAACGCTGGAAGACCGATATTGCTTGAAGGAGGCTTGGAGTGGAAAGAAATGAGCTTATCGCCAAGGGATATGGATTTTATTGAGTCCAAACACAGCTCAGCTCGTGATATTGCGCTAGCTTTTGGCGTTCCACCGCAATTGCTTGGCATACCGGGTGATAACACTTATAGCAATTTAGTCGAAGCACGCTTATCCCTCTGGGAGCAGACGGTTTTACCAACGCTAGAAAATATTATCTGTCACCTGAATTCTTGGCTGACACCAAGATTTGGTGAAGATCTGTGCTTGTCGTATGACAAAGATGCAATAGAAATTCTCATGGAAAAAAGACAAAAGTTGTGGAAATACGTAGAAAACGCAAGCTTCATGACGCTCAACGAAAAGAGAGAAGCATTTGGCTTGCCACCACTGCCAGGTGGTGATGAGTTAGGTTAAGTTTGTATCCGTTCAGATGAGTTTATTGTCCCCTAAACCGTACACCTAAGTAAATTAACTATTTTTCTTGCCAACCAGAGCGATGAAGATTTGGTCTACATCAAAACTCATCTTAGGACGCCAAATAGGGCCATCCAAATGCATATCGATATAGATTGGATTACTATAATTTGGTGGTATGAAAAAGAACCTGAATATAGAAGCTAAAGCGAAGTTAGATAAGGTTAAATTAGAAGAGATCGATCCTGATGCTTGATCAATCCCGAACTGTAAACTAGTTGAACATATACCACTCTTAATACTTGCTTTTCCGCTAATATTTTCAAAAAATGTCTTGCCATTATATATATCAACATAAGCAAGTGTGGAAATTTCAGATTTATTCTTACTGCTTAACAAATTAGTGATAAATGAATTGAAATCTACATTAGTAACTTCTATTCCTTGCGCTTGTAAGTTTACATCTCCTGATAAGTTACTAGCCCAATCATGAAAACTTTTTCCTTGAGTTTTGATTTCACCATTTAAGCTTACCTGACCATTTACATTGTCAATTCCTATAACCTTACCAATCTTTTTAGTGTCCAAATTTACAATAGAAAATCTTGTATTTATTGAGTCTGATCTTAAATAACCCTGAAAAAACACTTGCCCGCGTTCTAATACGTAACTTGCCTGCCTGATAGTGATAGTGTTGTTTCTCATTACCGCATCCAAATTAAAATCTTTTAAAACATTCTGCTCGGTTTTAAATTCTGCAGTATTGATTTGCACATTTGCATCAAAGCCTTCTTTATCATCCAAAAAATCAAGCTGCTTTGTTGACCATTGAATTTGATCTATCTCATTTCTTGAATTTCTTTTCGTCTCTACTAAATTTGGTAATGTAATAATTTTTCCATTAAATTTACTGCCCGTAAGGTTAACATCTAATAAAGGTTTGGCGTATTTTTGATCTGCTAATATTTTTGCATTACCGGTAATATCGAAATCTTCTCCAGATAGTTTTATTTTATCTGCAACTAGCTTACCTTTTTCCATTTTCAGCAAAAAATCCAAATTTTTAATTTTCGTATCATTCAATGTAAGGTTATTAACACGGGCCTTTATATTTGTATCATACTGAAAATTTTTCAGCCATTGTATTTTAGGTAAACTGCTAAATAATGAATGATCATATTTATCTGCATCAAGATTATGCATGCTAAATTCACCATCGATCACACTGCGTTTTTTTGTGTGGCTTACTCTAATTGATCCTTGCAAGGATTCCTTATTATTTAGCAGTCTAATGTCTGAGATAGATAATATTCTTGGTGCAAGGTGCAGTTTAGAACTTAGTGTAAATTGATTTTTCTGGTTTTCTTTCATCTTTATAGAAGGGAAAAAACATGAAATGAATGACTCAAAATCATTTCCTTCGACTAATAAATCACCGTTGAATTCAGATAGGACATTATTGTTTGAGATCTCTCCTGATAAGTAAGATATATTATTGATTCCAGGAAATTTAAGAAGCGTATTAACTTTTACTTTGCCATCAGTGGATTTTAGTACAGCACGGAAATTGTCCAATATTTTGTTTTGATATTGAATGTTAGAAGCTTCCATATTAAAATTTAAGCTCAAGTTCTTTGGCACAACTGCTCTAAAACATTCCAGAAGATCCTTCATATTCATTGTTCTTTGTGAATCATTTTGTATGGAATCTAAATCAACTTTACTGAAGCTAATATTGAAATTAGTGTGATTGCCTTTTCTATCATTTTGTATTGTACCGCTGGCTTGCATGCTTTTGGAATCAATTTTTAAGTCAGTTGCCGTAAACTCACTTTCATTAAGACTTATATTGGATGATATCTTGATATTTTCGCTAGGAATAACACAAGAGAGAAAGCTAAGATTAATGATTTTTGCTAAATCACTCACAGAACCGGAACTGTTATTAATTGTTAATGTTAAATTACCCTGGAGTTCTTCTTGATTTCTATTACCTGTAAATAGCAAATTTACAAAATTTGATTCAACACTAATGTGTACATTCCTTTTTGTGATATTAACCTTTCCTGAAAAATCGTAATTATTATCACCTACCTTTACTTTACCAAAAAACTGCTTATTTTTTTTTACAGCAACTTCCTTTATGTTAACAATATCAGCGAAATCATTCTTGAAACTTACTTGGCTGTCTTTTATTACTATATCGACTGTGTTACCACTGGCGTTTGTATTTATAATATTAAGTAAATTTTCTTTGTTGCTTTTCATGCCAAACAATGTGATTGACTTTGGTTGCAACGAAAATAAAAACAACGATAGGAATGATGGCCTTATTTCAATTTTTCTTACACTAATTAAATCTGACAACTTTTGCTCTTTATTTTCGTTGTATTGTACGTATACATTATAAATAGTGAGCTTTGGGGTAATCAACGAAACTTTAATTTTTCCCCCAATATGCACTTTAGCATCATACGTCTTCTCTAACTCTTTTATGATATATTTCCTGTAGCCACTCCAATCCTTAAAAGTTGCAGCAACATGCATGAGAATTAATAGCAGTGAGATTGATAATATAGCATATAAAGAAAGTCTCATAATTTACACATGCTTAAAGTTTCCCTTAAATATTAAATAGAGAATACCAAAATAAACAATAACACTCAAAGCTATTAAAGTCGTTAAATAAACAATACGAGCCAACATTTTATCAAAAAATAATCCTGCCAACAAAGAATTAAAAATATAAAGGGCTATTGACATGACTGCCGTTGCTACAAAAATTTTCATGACATTTAACAATAACGCTTGGCTAACCTTATACATTTTATTTATTGTTAAATAACTAATTAATAGAATAGAGTTTATCCAAGTGGAAACGGAAGTAGCAATAGCAATCCCCGTATGCTGATACTCGTTCATTAACAAAAGGTTTAGCACTACATTCATTCCAAGACACATTAGCGAAAATATGGTTGGTATTTTCAGATTGCCTTTAGCAAAAAATGCAGGTAGCAATACTTTATTTATAATAAATGCAGGTAAAGAAAGAGAAAATGCTATTAAAGTGGGAACAGTTTGCTGCACTGCATAATGATCAAACCGGCCGTAAGAAAAAAGCGTAAGTAAAATTATGTCGGGAATAATGATAAAGGCAGCAGTTGTTGGCATAATTAACATTAATCCTATGTTGAGAGCCTTGTTCTGTATTTTGACTATATTTTCAGTATTATCCACCTGTTTTGAAATTAAAGGAAGAAGCACTGTACCAATTGCAGTACCGATTATTCCCTGCGGTAGTTGATTTAGTCTATCGGCATAATATATATAGGACACCGCATTTGGTATAAAACTCGCCATGATTGTATCAATCCATAAGCTTATTTGAGTTACACAATTGTTGATAATTGCAGGTATCACACGCTTAAAAAATAACCTTACTTCATTGCTTAATTCAAGGCTAAAAGAAAAAGCTGCCTTTAACTTGTATGCACTAAATAGTATCAAAAGTAGCTGGAAAATTCCTCCTATAAGGACAGCTATAGAAAGGTTGTGCGCTGGAGTTTTTACGTAAGGCACAAACAAACTGATGATTAAACAGAGATTCAAAACGATTGGTGCAATAGCTGTTGAAGCAAAATGCTGCTTTACTTGCAGCATTCCACCAATAAGTGATGCAATTGAAACAAAGATTATGTAGGGCATCATAATTCTTGATAAAGTAACAGTAAGGGTAAACTTACTTTGGTCAAATCCAGGAGCAAAAATTTGAATCATATAAGGGGAGAAAGTTTGCATGATAAGGCAAAAAATTACTAAGATAATAAACGTAATGGATATTACACTACTTGCAAAATTAAATGCCTTTTTATTATCATATGATTCTGTCGAATATAATGGTATGAATGAGGTAGTGAACGCTCCTTCTGCAAAAAATGCTCGAAATAGATTGGCAAAACGAAACGAAGAAAAAAATATGTCTGCAAGAGAGTTCGCACCAATAACCGTAGCAATCAATACATCTCTTATTAACCCTGAGATCCTTGAAATAGCCGTAAAAAAACTAAATGTGAAAATACTTTTAAACATACCACTACTTCATTAGTGTCAATACAATTAACTATAATGGTAAAAGTATCAATGAAAATATTTATTGGCTAAACTTAAAACCCTCTGCAAAAGGAGAGTTAAATAATCAATTGACTATTTGCGCTCTTATGTTAGAAATTTTATATCTTGGCGGGCGTAGCTCAGTTGGTAGAGCGTCAGTTTGTGGTACTGAATGTCGCCAGTTCGATCCTGGTCGCTCGCCCCACTAAAACCCGATAATTTGAAAAACCGTCATCCCGCTGCTTGTTAGCGGGATCTAGAGATACCGTGACGGTATGACGTGAGTTAGCTATACATTGGCCACTGATGATTGAAATAGTTAATTACTGTAAAATTTGACATTAACCGCTAATAGTTAGAATATTAGTAGAGTAAGAATTACTCAAGAAGGCATGCATAAATATGATGTAGTAGTAGTAGGTGGTGGTCATGCAGGGTGCGAAGCTGCTGCTGCTGCAGCTCGCCTTGGTGCAAACACGCTGCTTATAACTCATAAAATTTCAACTATAGGGGAAATGTCCTGCAATCCAGCAATCGGAGGAGTTGCAAAGGGCGTTGTAGTCAGGGAAGTTGACGCTCTTGATGGAATAATGGGAAGAGCAATCGATCAAGCAAGTATACACTCAGTCATTTTAAATAGCAGCAGAGGTGCAGCAGTATGGGGCCCGCGTGCACAGGCAGACCGAAAATTATACAAGCAAGCAATACAGGAAATTATTCTAAATTATAATAATTTGACGGTAAAAGAAGAGTCGGTTGACGATTTTCTTATAGAGAGTAATAACAATGGAGAATTGTGCATTAAAGCTGTAATAACAAGCTCAGGGGAGCATATACTGACAAGTAAAGTCGTTCTAACTACAGGGACTTTTCTGCGGGGTGTGATTCATATAGGAGAGCAGGTAACTCCTTCAGGGAGAATGGGAGATAAGCCTGCAGTAGAACTTGCAAATACGTTGAAGAAATATAATTTTAAATTAGGTAGATTGCGTACTGGAACTCCACCGAGGCTTGATCGTGGCACTATAAACTGGTCAATATTGCAAGAACAAGTGGGTGATAATCCACCTGTGCCGTTTTCTTATCTCACAGAAAAAATTAACCAACCTCAGGTATCATGCTTTATTACCCATACTAATGAAAACACGCATAAAATAATTAGAGAGAATCTGCACAGGTCAGCTTCTTCGTATTTGGATGATATTATAGCACCAAGATACTGCCCATCAATTGAAGTTAAAGTTAATAAATTTGCAGAAAAAAGTAGTCATCAAATATTTCTAGAGCCAGAAGGCCTGGATGATGATACTGTATACCCGAACGGAATTTCAAATTCATTGCCTATTGAAGTGCAGCGTGAAATGATAAAGAGTATCAAAGGACTTGAAAACGCAGAAATACTAAGGCCTGGATATGCAGTTGAGTATGACTATATTGACCCACGAGAGCTGTTTCATACTCTTGAAACTAAGAAAATTAAAGGCCTATATTTTGCTGGCCAAATTAATGGCACCACTGGATATGAAGAAGCAGCAGGGCAAGGAATTATTGCCGGGATCAATGCAGCACTTTCTGCATCTGAAAAAAAAGAAAGCTTTGTTCTTCATCGCACAGACTCATATATCGGCGTAATGATAGATGATCTAGTCATCAAAGGGGTGATCGAACCTTATAGATTATTTACCTCGCGTGCAGAATATAGGCTAGCTATCAGGTCAGACAATGCAGATAGAAGATTAACACAAAAAGGTTATGATATTTCCCTTGTTTCGCATGAGAGATACTCTGTTTTACAGAATAAACTTGAATCCATTAAGCAGCTTGAAGAGAAGTTAGGGAGTCTGACGATTACTCCTGAGCAGCTTAGGTCTTATGGTATCAAAATATCTTATGATGGGATAAGAAAAACGGCACTAGATTTACTTAGCTCTCCAAACATCGACTGGAATAAATTACAAGAAATATGGCCGGAGTTAAGCAGCGTCACGCGCTGGAATGGCAAAATGGGACACACCAAAGCGGATAATAGAGCTAAGAATGAAATATGCGAAGCGGTTGAAATTGAAGCAAAATATAAACCCTACCTAATAAGACAAGAAGCAGATATGAAGTTTTTACGAGAGGAAATTAACACTCAAATTCCAATCAACTTCAACTATTCACAAGTTAAAGGCTTGTCAAGTGAGGTAATAGAAAAGCTACAAACAATAAAACCAGCGACGATTGGCATTGCAAAGCAAATACAAGGCATCACTCCCGCAGCGATAGTGAGCATATTAGTGTATTTGAGAAACAGGAAAACGAAAGTAGCTGCTAGTTTTGCGTGAGGCATTCCATGTCAAAAATCAAAGAATTTCGTTCTTTTATGCACGAAATAAACGTTGATGCATTTGTGTTACATACTAAAGACGAATATTTAAATGAGTATTCAGAGGAGCTAACAAAGCTGTGTGGCTTCACAGGAACAAATGGGCTGCTTATTGTTACAAAAAACAACAAGTGCCAATTTTTTACAGATGGACGCTATATCACACAAGCTCACAATCAGCTCGATCAGGGCAATTTTCAAGTATATAATATACAAGAAGAGGATCCACGCGAATGGATAAAAGCAAACTTAACATCGACTGCCTCACTAGGTTATTATTTGCAATATTTTACCATGGAAGATATAAGAAAGTATGAGAATATCTGTAAATTAATACCCTGTTTAGCTGGAAAAAAAAGTGACTATCGAAAACAAGCAGTGGTTTTACATTCTATTAAATATGCTGGTGAAAGTAGTAAGGACAAATGTGAAAAAGTCGCTAAAAGTATAGATAAAGAAGCTGAAGCAGTGCTTTTAACTGATCCAAATTCAATTTCATGGTTATTAAATTTAAGAAACGAAAATGCTAAATATACTCCATGTATATTGGGTCGTGCTATATTGTATAAAAGCGGTAATGTTGATTTGTTTATTCAAGATAAAGAACATTCAACTATAGAAGCAAATTTAGGCAATCATATAAATATTTTTGATATCAGTGAGCTAGAAAATTCGCTGCACAAGCTAAATTCAATAGTTATAGATCCAAACACAACTCCAATGAGTATCATGGCTGTAATAAAAGATAAACAGGTAGCTGAAAGAGAGGATCCTTGTTTAATTTATAAAGCAGTAAAAAATCAAACTGAAATAGCTGGGGCTATAAATGCGCACATCAGAGATGGAGTGGCAGTTACAAATTTTCTACATTGGCTTGAAAGTAATGTTGGTACAGAGCTTGAAGCTGAAGAAAGGATTTTAGAATACAGAAAAGAGCAGAATTTGTTTAAACAATTGAGCTTTCCAACAATTTCTGCATTTAATGAGAATGGGGCAATAATTCACTATCGTGCAAGCAGTAAGACGAATAAAGTAATTCAGAAAGATGGACTGTATTTGATTGACTCTGGTGGCCAGTACCTTGACGGCACAACTGATGTGACAAGAACTGTAGTAGTTGGTAATCCGACCAATGAGCAAATAACCCACTATACAATAGTACTCAAAGCTCACATTGCTATAGCAAGTGTCGTCTTTCCCCCCGGCACTACTGGTGGAGAATTGGATATATTGGCACGTACGCATTTATGGAAATTTGGAATGGACTATATGCATGGTACAGGGCATGGAGTAGGAAGTTACCTATCAGTACACGAAGGACCACAAGCAATATCAAAAAGTAATAAAGTGAAACTCACGCCAGGGATGATACTTTCCAACGAACCTGGCTATTACATTCCGGGAGAGTATGGAATAAGGATTGAAAATCTGATGTATGTCAACAGACAAGAAAACGGCTTCTTAAACTTTAAACAACTGACCTCTATTCCATATGATAGAAGACTAATAAATGTGCGAATGCTTACTAAGGATGAAATTGAATGGATAAATGGCTACCATCAATTTGTCTATAAAAACTTAGAAAATAGCGTCAAAGATAAGGAGTGGTTAAAGAAAGTATGTGACCCTTTATAAGCAAAGGAGCATTTTTTATTATTTAAAAAGTATTAATGCAATTGTGATGAGTATTTTGTATTGTTTTTAATTTAAAAACAATACATAATAAAGAATCGATATTTTCAAGTAGGTGTAATTATGACAGGTAAAGTGCAAGAAGATGAATTTATGAAGCAGTATATGGATACTTGCAAAGAGCAAATAGAAAAATTAGCCAAGGATCCTGAATTGCTTAATCAGACTTTAAAACCATTTATGCAAATGTCTCAGCAGCTTATGGCTGGCGGTATGTTAGAAGGCGCTATGCCTAACATGATACCTGATTTGGACAGCATGGATGCTAACAAGATGATTGCTCAGATGAAGGAAATGATTGACTACATAAGAGGTAACTATAAGGAACTAATGAAAGAGCGCAGCTCGCAAATTCAAGAGCTTGATGAATCCAGTAAGAAGCTAAGAGGTTTAGTTAAAAAATTGATAGAAAAGATCGAAAGTAAGTAAATAACATCTGGATTTCTGTCATTCCATATACAACTTTCTAGTTGGACGGTAAGTCGAGGTCAATTGTTGATGTCATGCAAGTAGTGTAGCTACTTGCATAGCATTTATACCAGTTTTCGTAAATAAATAAGGTACGTTGCTTAAGGCTGCAGTTATAGTGAGGTATTTTTTCTAGTTTGTTTTCTTATTTCTGAGGTTTATAGCTAAGGTTTTCCCTACGTCATACCGCGATTCATTCGCGGTATCTCAGCCGCTAACGAGTAGCGGAATGACGGTTTTTCAAATCGTCGATGAACCTAAGTCACTTTATCTGTAGTATCGGGAACGTAATTGCACATTGGTTTTACAAATTTGAAAATTAGTGTTAAATAAAAATATAAACGCAAAAGGAAAAGAAATGATTGAACTTAAAGGCCCAGAAATTTGTGCAGGCGGAAATAAGAAAAATTTGATTATTTTTTTACATGGTTGGGGCTCAAGTGGCGATAATTTCATTCACCTTGCTAAAGTTATGAGCAAGTTTTTACTGGGTTCATATTTTACAGTACCCAATGCTCCGTTTGAAAGAGAAATAGGTGATGGTTATCAGTGGTTCAGCTTGGAAGATCGTAGTGAGGAAGCGCTATATAATGGAGTAAAAAATGCTACATCAATTGTAAATCATTTCATTGATACAAAATTAAAGGAGCTTAATTTAAAAGATACGCAACTTTCTTTAGTTGGATTTTCTCAAGGAGCAATGCTTGCAATACATACAGCTCTCACCCGCTCTCAATCCTGTGCATCAGTTGTTGCATACTCTGGTAGGTTTCTTTCACCTTCAAAAACTGCACCAGAGATCAAATCAAAACCTAACATATGTGTTATCCATGGTGATGCTGACGACGTGGTACCTTTTTCGTCCCTCGACTTAGCGGTTAAAGCTCTGAAAGAAAATGGAGTAAATGTTGAAGGACACCCAATTCATGCATTAGGGCATATTATTAATGAAGAGGGAATAAAATTAGGAGTAGAATTTATCAAGAAGAATTTTAAAAATTAATTTTCATGCACTTGTTTTGCTTTGGTTATGGATATGTAGCTAAATTTTTATCGAAAAAATTACTGAACTTAGGTTGGAAAGTCAGTGGCACATCAAGAAGTAAAAATATACAAGATGTAATCCTCTTTAATTATGAGAAAGTTAGTCAAGATCTGCTTAAAAGCGCAACGCACGTTTTAATTTCTATTCCTCCAGATGGCGATGATGTTGTGGAGAGATACGGTGATTGCCTGCAAAATGTAAAATGGTTCGGTTATTTGTCTGCAACTAGCGTCTATGGTGATCACTCTGGTAATTGGGTGAATGAGGAATCTGAAACAAAACCTATAGAAATCAGAGGAGAAAAGCGCCTTAGATCTGAAAAGAGGTGGCTGAATAGCAGATTGCCTGTACATATTTTTCGTTTAGCTGGAATATACGGTCCTGGTAGGAACGTGTTAATTGACTTGCAGCTTGGCAAAGCAAGGAATGTGAAAAAAGAAGGGCATTTTTTTTCTCGTATTCACGTTGAAGATATATCAAATATTTTATTTTCTTCCATGCAAAACATAAAACCTGGTGAAATATACAATTGTGCAGACGATTTACCCACTATACAATCTGAAGTGGTAATATATGCGACCAAACTTCTCAATGTTAGCCCTCCAGAACCAATTGAGTTACCAGATTATGCACAGAGTTTTTATTTAGGATCAAAGAGAGTAAGTAATGTTAAAATTAAAAAAGATCTTAATGTCTCTCTAATTTATCCTAACTACAAGGTGGGATTAGAGAGTTTGCACGTAAACAAAACTGAAATCACATCAGAATGATAGATAGGCTTATTGTCACTGCCATTAAGTTAAGGAAAGAATGGTTAAAAACTGAACTAAAAAGTCAGAAATAATTAAGGATTTATGACAAATGCTGAAACAGAATAGAGTAAACTTTAAAGCAGATAAACTCTGAAGTGTAAATTACTTAAGAAATAGTGACCTTACCCAGAAAAAGTGGAGAGAAAGAAAAGAGTTTTTTTGGGTAAAATAAAATTTTGGAGGA
>NZ_JAPQLM010000143.1:0-2937 GCF_028981765.1 Wolbachia endosymbiont of Drosophila seguyi | reverse complement strand
GGCGTACTATACTGTCTTAAACGACTTATAAGCGCGTTTCAGCTTATATAGGTAAAAACCCAGAAATGTTGTGAAGACATAAGGTGCACATAGTGCAAAAAATTAAAAATAAGACGCCAACTACGTTGTTTTCTTGCTGTTTAATCTGCACAGATGAAGATAACTGAATACCTTCAGTATCATGATAAGGGGGCTGGCGAGGTTTGTCAAGGAAGTTTTGCATTTAATTCATTTGATAATTCAAAAAACTTGAAAGAATAAAGATAGCTATTGAAATTATCTTGATTTACATCAGTTATCCAAGTTTGACATTGAATACTTAACACTTCCTCCATTAACGCCTTTCTGTAATGTTTATCCAGATGAGACATTATATCATCAAGTAGAAGAAGTGGTGCCTTATTGTAATGAATACACCTTGCTTTTACACTGGATAAAATAATAGAAAGCAGTAATAACTTTTGTTCTCCAGTGGAGCACAGATTTATTGGTACGTTTCTTTTTTGACAAAAAACCCGAAAATTATCGTTATGCACACCAAAGGTTACTCTACCAGTCAATGAATCTTTTTCTCTGTTTTCCTTTAGACGATTCTGAAAATATTCTGCAGTATCGTCCAAAGTTAGCTGGCTGCTGAATTTCAAACTTGCCTTCGGAAAAAACTCACTGGAATGGTTATCAATTGTGTCTTGTAGTGTCTTTAAAACAGACGATCGCATACGTAAAATACTAACTGCATTAACGGCCATTATGTTTTCAAGACTAGAGAGCCAATTTTCGTCCAAGGTGTTCTCTCTCAACAGTTTACTTCGCTCACGTTTAGCTTTTCTGTGTTTCATGTAGCAGCAAGTGTAATTTTCCTCAAACAGTGAGACTATACGGTCTAAAAATTTTAATCTGTCACTTGGAGAATTAAGAAGAACATAGTCCATTTGTGGAATCAGCCATATTACATTGGATATCTTATACAAAGATGAATAACTCGATTGCGTTTTTCCATCAATTTGTATTAGTTTCTTATCAAAACTCTTTGCGATACCAATTGAATTAAAATCCATTCCATTAAAAAAATCATAGTGCACTACCCAATCTTCATTACTGAATCTATTTTGTATCTCACTGGCTTTTACTTTTTTCATTCCATTGCTTTTAGCAAGCAACGAGATTGCTTCAAGTATATTAGTTTTACCAATACCGTTTTTGCCAGTTATTACAACTGAGCTATCATCTGAATCCAGTTCAAAGTTTGAGTGGCTACGAAAATTATGTAATTTCAGCTTTTTTATGTAGCAATGGGTAGCCATTAACCTATTCTTTAGTTTATATTCTCTTTACTTCTTCCAGAACCTCATCAACATGTCCACTAACTTTTACATTTTTCCAGATCTTCACTATTTTACCTTTTTTATCTATTAAAAAAGTAGTGCGTTCTATTCCCATATACTTTTTGCCAAACATACTTTTCTCTACCCAAACACCATATTTTCCCAACATTTCAGCATTCTCATCAGAAACTAAAGAAAACGGCAGAGAATATTTTGCTTTGAAGTTAGTGTGACACTTAACACTATCTTTTGATACACCAATTATCACTGTGTCAAGAAAAGAAAAATCATCTATTTTATCTCTAAAGCCTTTTGCCTCCATTGTACAACCCGGAGTATCGTCTTTAGGATAAAAATAAAGAACTACATTTTTTTTATCAAAAAATTCACTCAGTGATAAATTTTCACCAGAATCTGCTGGCAAGCTAAAATCGGGTGCATTATTTCCTACTGCTAATTCCATACCTTGCTCCATTAATAACACTTCCATCTATAGTAGTATATTGTAGTCAGAGTATCAAATTTTATATATAGCTAACAGATAAGATTCTTGATGGGGGCTTATTGATGAATTTCTGCCTACCTTCTCGGCTTGCCGCTCTTGATAAAGTGTGGTTTTCGTCTGATGTAAGGCCATATCAAATAGATCCTATTAAAAATCAATCGAATCTTCACATGTTTGTTCTTCATAAAAGAAGTTCAATGTTATCGTAGTACCAAGTTTTGCTTCACTTTTAATGTCAAAAGTTCCACCCATTAACTCTACTAATTTCTTGCTTAGCGGCAATCCGATGCCCGTACCTTCGTTTCTATACCCCGAATCTGCTTGGCCAAAAACAGACATAACCTTATATATGTCCTGCTGCATTATTCCTATTCCATTGTCATGAAACTCAATAGTTAATAAGTTTTTTTCTATATTTTCTTTTATCACCATTCTTATTAAACCATCTTTGGGAGTAAACTTGATTGAGTTTGATAATAAATTTATTATAACTTGTTTCATTCTCTTGGGATCTGCAATGACTAATAATTGTTTATTAGTCATCTCTTTTTTTAAATTAATCCCGGCTTCTTTTAATTTAGGCAATAGCATATTTACACATGAATCTATTATTTTGTTCAGGTTAAACTTCACTTTTTCTACTGTTAAACTACTTGATTCAGCTTTTGAAAAATCTAACACATCATTAATTAAGGCAAGTAAGTGTGTCCCTGCATTATATATATCGTCTGCATACTCCTTGTATTGAGAGTTATCCATTGAACCTAAAGTTTCATTTTTGATCAACTCTGCAAATCCAATAATAGCATTAAGAGGTGTGCGTAATTCATGTGTAACGCTTGCAAAAAACTTTAGCTTGTTTGCATTTTCTTGCTCTAATGTCTCTTTTATCTGCTGTAATTCAATGTTAGTTTTATGTTGCTTGGCTAGCATTTGGGTATTAGAAAAGTGCAAATAGAACATTATTAATATTAAGATTATTAATAATAGGCCCAAAAATGTTAAAAACAGGCCATATGCTATAACATAAGAATTATTGTAGTTTCGAAGAATCTTCAAAAAAAACGACGGTTTAACGCTATTTTCATGGAATATAGGGAAAATAGA
>NZ_JAPQLM010000142.1:0-4833 GCF_028981765.1 Wolbachia endosymbiont of Drosophila seguyi | reverse complement strand
GTGTAAGATATAAATTTGATAATAGTATTATCTCATACTTGCAGGAAAATAAGGATTTTATAAAGGGTAAGGTAGGTAGAGAAGTCAGTGATAAAGAAGTCGAAGACTTTTTAAATGAACTAGTGTTTGCGGTTAATTTGCCCAATGAAAGTCAGCTAAAAGAATTGTTTAAAGGTGAGATGAGTGGTAGATTGGCCAAAAAGTTTGGCTATGTTGGTGACAATGAAATCTTTTGCAATGACCTTCTGGAGAAAATATCAGACTGGGTGAAAGATATAAAAGGACGTTTTCTTTCGCCAGAAGAAGGAAAAGAATTTTTCCAAAAAGTGGAGCTATGGGCCAGCACTCTATGTGGGATAGAACGAGGGGTAAAGAAAGGGAATAAAGGAATTGATAAAATAGCAAAACAACAGCATAAGGATAGTAAAACACTGAATGAAATACATGCAGCTGTAACAGCGCAAAATAACAAGCAAAGACCCCATAAGAAACCTTATGGTCCTCGTGACAAAAAATCGAAAGCAAGAGAAGAAGGAGATATAGAAGAATCAGATGAATTTGATGAAATAGAAGCTTTAGAATTTGTTAAAAGGGCTTTGAATATAGAAAACAATTTACAGAATAAGGAAATAAAAAAGCTAGCACAGGAACTACAATATTCCCAATTGGCTTTAAAACTAGCGGTTACATATATTAGTGAAGAAAATATTGTATTTAGTCATAGGGGTAGAAAAAGGATTAGAGTTGGTGGCTATCTGAAAAAGTGTGAAAAGATAGCAGAGAAGCTACTTGACTTTAAGTCCGAATATAAAAGTGATCGTTATGCTAAGGCAACTTTCATAACTTGGAAAATTACAATTGATGCTATAGTGCAAAAAAAATTTGGGCCGGAAGCATTGAGCATTCTCGAGATAATGGCCTATTTTTCTCCTAATGAGATTTATATAGAAGAAATCTTTTCACAGCAAGTAGCTAATGATAAAGAAGCGTTGTGGAATGCTGTTGAGTTACTTAATCGATATTCAATGATTAAATTAAGGAAAGGAGTAGTAAATATTTACAGACTAGTGCAAAAGGTGACTAGATTAAAATTACAAGAGAAAGGCCGAGAAGAAGAGGTCTTAAGGAAAGCTCTAGAATTGATAAACAGTTATGATGTATTAATAGATAATTCTATTGTTGCATCTGTTTGGGGATATGTGAGTAAGTATGGTGAGTTAATTGACGAATTTTACTTTAATCCTATTTATGGTAAATGGAAATATACACCGTTGCATTCACTTGCCGAAAGTGGCAGTTATGAGGCAGTTAGGTGCGTATTAACACATATGGAAGAAAAACACCCAGATAAATTAATTGTGTTGTTAATGCTAGGGATGGATCTGACAGCACTCCATTGTGTTCAGCTGTTGAGAGTGGAGGATTGGACATAGTGCAATATTTTATCAATAAGGGTGCAGATGTCAATGCTAAGAGCAGATATGGTATCACTCCGTTACATCAGGCTGTTTATGATGGAAGGGTTGATATAGTAGAATACCTTATAGGCAAAGGGGCGGACATTAACGCTAAAGATGAAAGTGGCTTCACTGCGTTACACTGGGCTACTATGATGTATAGGGTTGACGTGGCTAAGGTACTATTAAAACATAATGCAGATGTTAATGCTAAGGATAAAGATGGCGATACTTCGCTACATCTTGCTACTAAGATGGGTAGGGTTGCCGTAGCTAAGGTACTATTAGAACATAATGTAGATGTTAATGTTAAGAGCGAACAAAATAGAATTTCGCTGCACTATGTTGCTAGAAGTGGAAGTATAGAAACGATAGAATGCCTCATTGAAAAAGGTGCCGATGTTAACGCTAAAGATGAAAATGGCAACACTCCGCTACACTTTGCTGCTATTATGGGAAATTTTGACACGGCTAGAGTGCTACTAAAACACAATGCAGATGTTGATACTAAGAATAATAGGGGAATGACAGCATTGCATTATGCCACTGATTTTGATCACCAAGAACTTGTGGAGTTACTTTCAGCTCGTGATACAAATTCTATTGACGATGGGATGTGTATGGTTGCTTTAGCTAAGACACTATTGAAACACACCACAAATGTTAGTGTTAAGAACGAATGCAATAAAACTCCACTGCACCATGCTGCTAAAATTGGAAGTGAAAAATTAACAAAATACTTCATTAAAGAAGGGGATGATGTTAACGCTAAAGATGAAAATGGCAACACTCTGCTACACTTTGCTGCTATTATGGGAAATTTTGACACGGCTAGAGTGCTACTAAAACGCAAAGCAGATGTTAATGCTAAGAATAATAGGGGAATGACAGCATTACATTATGCCACTGATTTTGATCATAGGGATCTTGTGGAATGGCTTTTAGCTCACGGTGCATCCATCCTGTGACTACTGAAATTTTGCATTTAATTTATAGCTCCGCTTCTATCAGGGCATAGGATGACAGAAGTGGGCTTTAATGGCTGTAGTACTATAGCTGTTATACTCCAAAAGTAAGTATTAGATATAACAAATAGAAGAAATTAGATAGAATGATTAAAGGGGCAAGGGTATAAAGGTTTAACTTAAAATAACCTGATAAAATTTGAATCACACTTCCAAGTGCTGGCACCCATGAAAGTAATGTAACTGCACAAATCAGTAGATTTTTTACGATTTTTGGTGTTTTATGCTCGTTCTCTAGTTTGCGGTATGATTTTCGTATAGAGATTGTTATTCTACCTAAATACCAGTTAACTATTCCACCAAGGCTTGATCCTAGTACTCCAAAAAATAACATCAGTAGTGGAGTGTGATACGACCTGAAATAAAGCATGGTATTGAACACAAAACCTTGATGTATGGGTAGGACTAATGATGATACTAGACTATCTGTGAATAACAGAAAGTAATTTTCCATATGAGTTTACCAGGTTGTTGTACCATCTTCATTGTCAGAAATTGTAATCCCCATTTGTTTCAACTGATCCCTTATTTTGTCTGCAGTATCGTAATTTTTATTTTTTTTTGCAATTTTTCTTAAGTCTATCAACCTTTCTATTTCTTGATGATTTACATCCACAGCAAACCACTTTTCATAACTTGACTCAAGAAGACCAATAAATCTGGCACTCTTAACAAAACTCTCAGTTAATTTTAGCTTTTCACTTTCATTACTCATTTTGTTAATTTTTGCAGCCATTTCATGTAATATAGCTAGAGCTTCAGGAATGTTTAAGTCGTTTTTTAAAGCGTCTATAAAATCTTTAGAAATCTCTGCGTTACTTTCATCAATATTTATTGTATCTAAACCACGTGATAGCCGATAAAATTTATTTAAGGTTTCCTGTGCGTCAGAAATAACGTTTTCTGTCCAATCAAGTGGTTTTCTGTAGTGAGTTTTGAGCAGTGCATAGCGTATTACTTCACCCTTTATTCCACTATCTAGCAAATCTCTTACTTTGACTATATTAAATAAGGACTTGCTCATTTTCTCTTCATTTACTGTAAGAAAACCGTTATGTATCCAGTATTTTGCAAACATTGATCCAGCAAATGCAGACTTACTCTGTGCAATTTCATTTTCATGGTGAGGAAATTGTAAATCTATGCCGCCACCATGAATATCAAAATCTTTGCCAAGGTAAGCATATGACATTGCTGAGCATTCTATATGCCATCCAGGTCTGCCCTCTCCCCATGGGCTATTCCAATAACTTGAAAGTTTGTAGTCAATATCATTTGCAGGCTTCCACAGCACAAAATCTCCCGGGTGCTTTTTATTTTCATTAACTTCAACTCTGCTACCTGGAACCAATTCATCAGTTTTTTTTCCTGATAAAGCACCATATTCATGGTAAGATTCTATATTAAAATACACATGTTTGTCAGATTCATAAGCGTGGCCTGATTGCAGCAAATGTTCAATTAATTTTATAATATAATCTACGTTTTTCGTTGCTTTTGGCTCGTGTGTTGGCTCTGCACAATTTATGCTTCTCATATCTTCATGAAAAGCCTTGGTGTAATATGTGCTGATACTTTCTATGTTGCTATTTTTTTCACTTGCTGCATTAATTATCTTATCATCAATGTCGGTTATGTTACGCACATAGGTAACTTTGCCATAACAAAACTTAAGTAGCTGAAATAACACATCATACACAACAACAGACCGTGCATTGCCTATATGTGCTGTGTCATATACTGTTGGTCCGCAAACATACATTTTCACATGATCTTTATCGATAGGTGTAAAAAGCTCCTTTTTTTTTGTTAAGGTGTTGTAAAGCCTAACCATATACGAAGCTTTTGAGAAAAGAAAATGCCCCAATGATAAGTTGTGGCCCTTTGACTACTACAACAAGAGTAAGCAATAGCCCACACAATGATATTAAAACTCCCAATATGGATAGAAACCCATCTTTACTCATAATGCCAAGCGAAATAAGAGTCGTACCAATTGCAGGAATGAAGTTAGTAAGAGGCAATGGAAGAGCTATCGATAATGCAGAAAGCAACATTACAAAAGCTAAAATCTTTTCACCGGGCCCATAGAAAATAAAAGACATTCTTGGTTTCATGAACTTTTCTATTTTTTTTAATGCTGGAGAAGTTTTCTCTACCACAAAAGCTAGTGTTGAACGCTGAAAAGACCTTCTTTCCAACCAATGCGGCATCCAAGGAGAATCAAATCCAAATAGAAGCTGCAGTGAGAATAAGATTAAAGGTATAGAAAGAATAGTTGTATAACCAGGTGGAACCGGTATAGGCACCGATAGCGGCAAGGAGAAGATGATTATTAAAATACCAAAACC
>NZ_JAPQLM010000141.1:0-4958 GCF_028981765.1 Wolbachia endosymbiont of Drosophila seguyi | reverse complement strand
ATTCCTGCACAATTTATTCTCATGATAAAAACGTCTTAACTTTCTCTCTACTTTTTCTGGGTAAGGTCAAATAGAGAATTTTACAAAAATCTATTTTTAACTTACAATCAATTATTACAATTTTAAACCTACAACTTATGTATAACAGACTTATAGTCAAATCTTTTTCAGTATTATGCATCTGTTTATTTGCTTTATACATAACACTGCCAAATTTCTTTGATAATAAGCTTTTTATTTCGAAAAAAAGAATAAACTTAGGCCTTGACCTGAAAGGAGGGGCATCTTTGCTTTTAAACATAGACTTAGACTTCTATTTTAAGGAAAAGCTAAGCATGCTAGCTAACGAAATAAAAGAGACATTGCTAACAAAAAATATTGAATCTAACGTACAAAATAGCGTTATAACTTTAAATAGTATTGATGATTATAAAAAAGCATCTGTGTTGATTAATGCGATAAATCCAAATTTAGAGCTAAATAGAAAAGATTCTTCGATTCTCATTTCGTATAAACCACATTATAAAAATTCTTTGATCAGTGAAGTAGCTGCAGAATCAATAAACAATGTCCAGCGCCGTTTGGACAAACTTGGCACAAAGGAAGTCAGCGTTCAAAAACAAGGGCAGAATAAAATATTAGTGCAGGTGCCTGGAGTAGAAGATACCAAGCAGATAAAATCTCTGCTTGGCAAAACTGCTAAGCTAGCTTTTCATTTGGCAAACACTAACATAGCCAAGGTGCAGGATATAGACCATGAAACCACTGTCATGCTCAAGGATCCTTTAGGTAATTCTTATCCAATATTCCGCAAAACTGAAATAGGTGGTGATTCGCTGGTTAACGCATCAGTTAGATTCGGCAATTTAGGTAAACCGACAGTGCATTTTAAATTTGACAGTATAGCGAGTAAAAGATTCGCGAAAATCACTAAAGAAAATGTAGGAAAGCCTTTTGCAATTGTTCTGGATAACACAGTTTTAACAGTACCTACAATACGTGAGCCAATTTTAAATGGAGAGGGAGAAATTAGCGGTAATTTCACTGAAAAACAAGCAAGCGAACTTGCAATACTTTTAAAATCTGGAGCACTGCCAGCACCACTTAAAATAATTGAAGAAAAAAACATTGGCCCAAGTCTTGGAGAAGAATCAATAAAGGCAGGGGAAATGGCAGCAACAATCTCTATTATAGCCGTGGCTTTATTTATAATCATCACTTACGGCAAATTAGGTGTATTGGCCTCTGTTGCACTTTTTTCTAATGTAGTTCTTATATTATCAATTCTCACTCTGCTTGAAGCAACTCTAACTTTACCTGGAATTGCCGGTATTGCACTTACTGTTGGTATGGCGGTGGATGCAAATGTTTTAATATTTGAGCGAATTCGTGAGGAAATCAAATCTGGCAAGAGAGTGGAACGTGCTATTGAAGAAGGGTTTAAAAACGCTATAAAGACAATACTGGATTCAAATATCACTACATTAATTGCTGCAGGAATAATGTTCATTATTGGCAGTGGAGCAATAAGAGGCTTTTCTGTCACTCTATCAATAGGAATTTTATGTTCGATGTTTTCTGCAATCACAGTCACAAAACTCCTGATAGAGTTGTGTATGAACCCGAAGGAACTAGCGCTTTGAATTAAGGATTTAGATCTCAGTCAACCACCTTCATTCCCACAACGTTATATCCTGAATCAACGTGCAAAATTTCTCCAGTAGTGCCACTACTTAAGTCGCTTAATAAGTATAACGCTGCCTTGCCAACATCCTCTATTGTAACATTGCGTCTGAGCGGAGAGTTATTTCTATTCCATTCTGATATGGAGTGAAAATCGCTTATTCCAGAAGATGCTAAAGTTCTGATTGGACCAGCGGAAATTGCATTTACTCTGATATTTTGTGGCCCGAGATCACATGCTATATATTTTACACTTGCTTCAAGTGCCGCTTTACATAAACCCATAACGTTATAATTTGGCATAACTTTTTCAGCGCCATAATAAGATAAAGTAAGTAAACTACCACCATTTGACATCATTTTTTCAGCCCTTTGCGCTAAAGCAGTAAAAGAATAGCACGATATATGCATTGCATTGAGGAAGTTATCCAGTGAAGTATTGACATATTTACCATCTAACTCATTTTTATCGGAGAATGCTATTGCATGCACCAAAAAGTCAAGAGTACCCCATTTTTTCTCTATTATTTCGAAAGCGTTATCTATGATTTTTTCATTTGAAACGTCGCAGTGTAATATTAGCTCCACATTTAGTTCATCTGCTATTGGTGATAGTTTTTCTTTTATTATTTCATTCTGGTAGGTGATTGCAAGTTCTGCTCCGTGCTCTGAGAGAGTTTTTGCTATACCGTATGCTATTGATCTCTTATTTATTATTCCGGTTATTAATCCCTTTTTGCCTTGTAATAGACTTGTCGTCATAGAACTATCTGTTTTTTTATAATTTGGAATATTAACTAGGTAAAGTCAAGATATCACTATGTTTTAAAATATTTTTTGCAGTAACTTGAAGTCTATAAACAGTAATCTTGATTCTTCTACAACAAAGCCATTCCATATGACATTCTGCCTATACCCAATTAAGCATATTAATAAGTAAGTAAATCTTAATATAATCTTATTATACTTATAAATACGCTGTATAGAATGAAAGTATGGATGATTTCATAACTGCAAGAAGAAAAGATGATGCTGTGGTATCTGTTTGTCAGGATAATAAGAAAAAAAACGTGTTAATTTTAGGGCTCAATCAAGTTGCAAGGGATTTGTTAAAATATGAAGAGAAGAATTTGCTTAATAAGCCATTAATTAATATCTTAAGCACAAGAGCAGCTGACAACGTGAAGAATTATTTAGAGTATACCGAAAATGGACACGATTTACTTGATATACTACCTAAAGTGATAGATTTTTCCTTAATTGATGCTAAGGGAGAAGATATCAGGACAAAAGTAAAAGTTTTCCGCACTGCACAATTTGCCAGTAATAAAATAAATTATGAGCTATTAATACGTGATATCAGTTTGTCCCATAAACTAGGAATCTTTAGAGATAAATATCTAATGGGTAAAAAATATAAAAACCATGACTTATTCGATATACCGGGCAATGAGTCCACTATTCTAGAGTTATACGTTATATTAAATTTTGCCTTTCAACATCAAATTAATGCAGCTATAGGAGTGATTGGCTTAAATAGTAGCTGTAGTGAGACAAATAATGCACTGAAAGTTATCATAGAACATTTTTATAAAAATTGCCGTAGTGATGATTTTCTAGGGTATATTGATGAGAATAAAGTGCTTTTTGTTTTGATTAACTGCGATGTAAAAAGTATATCTAAAATAATTAATCGTATACATTCTGCCATTAATAAGCAGTTATTAAAGCGAAAATTACCAAGTGTATCAATAATTTATGGGAATATAGCTCAAAAACAGGCAGCAAAATCTACCAGCGGTGCCTTCTGAAAAGTTGTTTTTTATTTATATTGAGTTTAAACTTAAATTTTTATAAAGATTTAAGTTTATTTATGAAGTTAAAGTACTACCTGGTAGCACTGCTTTCATCATTGTTTTTGCAGAATAGTGCTAGCTCTAAAACAATTTTGGATAAGGAAATATTTTATGCAGAACTAGACGGAAAAATAGATTTGAGATTCGGCTACGCCTTCAACAGAGATTCTTTCAATGCTAAGCCTAAGGATAAAACTTCAAGTTATTCATACTTGCGCTTTCTTTATTTACAGCAAGTTTATCCAAATACTCAAATGGGGGTTAATGTTAAGGCAGGGGTTTCTGGTATTGCAAACCTAAAAGCGTTAGACATAGAAAAGTTAGACATGGAGGAATGGTATTTTATCATAAAAAACCAGGAACTTGGATCAATTGAATATGGTAAAAGAAGTTTAGTTGGTCAGAGCATGTTAATTAACACTTCAAAAATTTATGCAGCTGCTGGAGGAGTAAATGGTCATTGGACAAACTATGCAAATTTGCGCGGTGATCATAAAAAAGATGGTGACCCTGGATATAATCAAGACAAGGTGTTCTGGGTCAAGCCCAATATTTATAGCGATTATAATGAACTCGAACTAGGGTTAAAACAATCATCAATTAACTACATCTCCCCTGAAATCTATAACTTTCAACTCGGATTCAGTTATGTTCCAGGAAAAAATAACTTACAGTACAGCAATTTAATTGCTGCTGGCCTTTCCTATAAAAACAGCTTGTCAAATGATATAGGTTTTACTACTGCTTTGACTGGTGAATTTGCAAGAGAAAATTTAACTGGTTGCTCAGATGGAACTTCTAAAAATTATGAATGTCGCAATCAATTACTGCACTGGAATTTTGGTTTGAAGCTAAAATTGTTCGATCTTGATTGCATTTTTTCGTATGGTAATGGTGGTGAATCTGGTGAGAGGCGTAATCCTGAAATAAATAATACGTATTATATGAATGCAGGTATCGCTTACCATTCTGATTCTTACAAATCAAGCTTAACATATTTTAGTAGTGGTAGGGATATTGCAGGCGAAGGTACAAACGAGTTAACATCATATGCTTTAAGCCTTGAAAATTCTCTTTTTTTAGGTACTTCATACTATTTCGATATTGTAAAATTTAGTACCAAAGAACCTAAAATAGAAAATAACAACTCTGGTTATGTGCTCTTGGCTGGACTGAAATTAAGTTTTTAATATTGCCTCCTTCCAACACTCTTTTCTGTCATCCAAGGTAACCGTTCACACTTAATTTTTCAATCTCACTCATGGAGAGGCCAGTAAACTGACCTTACCCAGAAAAAGTGGAGAGAAAGAAAAGAGTTTTTTTGGGTAAAATAAAATTTTGGAGGATTAGAAATGGTAAGAGAATATACGGCAGAATTCAAATTGGAAGCTGTTAAGCTGGCAAATGAACAAAGAAAGG
>NZ_JAPQLM010000140.1:0-6908 GCF_028981765.1 Wolbachia endosymbiont of Drosophila seguyi | reverse complement strand
GATTTTCAATAGGTTGCTTATAATCCTAACTATAGTTAGCCTTTCATAAGTAGCGATGCAACAAAGCCATTCCAGTGTCAGCTACTTTCATAACACCATATTACCTTAACAAAAGCAAATGTTCGTACAGATGTGCATCAGCTACTTTCATCTGCCACCTGCAAATTGCAATGTTCGTACAGTTATGTGTCACGCTACTTGGATGACACCGTTGAAAGAAATGAACCGCCTTTTCAAAATTGTTTTGAATAGAGGAATAACATTCACAAGTAAAATTTCATATTACCATTTTTTAATTTATGTATTATAATAAGCTTAATCTATAAGAAAAACAAAGTTGGAAAAGTTGGAAGAACTAAGCAAAAACTGGGTGATAAGAACGGGAAGATTTTTATCTTCATTGTTTTTTTTACTGTTGATTGCGCTATCAATACGTAGTTTTTTATTCGAGCCATTTCATATACCTTCTGGTTCAATGAAAAGCACCCTACTTGAAGGGGATTACATTTTTACTAGTAAATATTCATACGGTTACAGTAAACACTCCTTCCCATTTTCTCCAAACATTTTTAGCGGCAGGATTTTTTATACCCCTCCAAAGCGTGGCGACATAGTAGTTTTCAAACCCACAAGAAATGACAGCATCAGGTTTGTTAAGCGAGTAATAGGAACACCAGGTGACAAAGTGCAAATGATAGAGGGAGAATTATACCTAAATGATCAGAAAGTAGAGCGAAGGCAAATTGAAAGTTTTTTTGATTATGAGTCAAATCGTAACATACCAAGATATATAGAAACGCTTTTAAGTGGCAAGGAACATGAGATTTTGGTAGATGACATTTCTAATAAGCTATCATATAACACTCCGGTTTATTATGTACCTAACGATCAATTTTTCGTTATGGGAGACAATAGAAATAATTCTTTAGATAGTAGGTTTCCTGAAGTTGGTTTTGTACCAATGGAAAATATCATTGGGCGTGTAAGCATAGTTGGTTTATCATTTAAATTAGGAAAGGTCGATTGGTTACCATTTAATTTCAGGTTACCTGTTGCTTTGAGATTAAATAGGGTATTGCACAAGGTTGTGTAAGCTTTTTCTACCTATTTGTTAATTCACACAACTCTAAAGAAGAATTTTCTAACTCGGCGATAGTGTTGTTAATTTCATTCAAGTCATTGCCTTGTAAAGCGTTTTTTGCATTTTGTAATAGGTTTTTCAACTTTTGATCAGTGGAAAGGTTATTATTGTTTTCAACCAAGTGTATGAGTTTATTTCCATTAATTTTAGCACCTGCAAGGGAACGAGCCTTCATATCTTCGTCAAAACTGTTTATTGACTGGTTAACCATATTTTGAACATCAGCTTCACTCAAGCCAAAACTTGAATTTACTTTAACTGTCTGCTCAATTCCAGTAGTTTTTTCTCTTGCAGTAACAGTCAAGATTCCGTCAACGTTAACTGTAAATTCTATTTCAACTCTTGCAGAACCTGCAGGCAGTGGCGGTATACCTTTTAGTTCAAACTGCGCTAGAGATTTGTTATCCTCTATCATTTCACGTTCTCCCTGACAAACATGAATTTTCATTGCTGTTTGCCCATCAATATAAGTTGTAAACTCTTTTGTTTCTGAAACTGGCAGTGGCGTATTTCTTGGTATGATTTTTTCAACTATGCCTCCCATAGTTTCTATGCCAAGTGATAGAGGTAAAACATCCAGGAGAATATTCCTATCTTTTGAGCTCGAAGTTAAATCATGAGCCTGCAGAGCTGCCCCAATGGCAACTGCTTTATCTGGATCCACGTCATTTAGTACTTTATTTCCAAAGAGTTTGACTAGTGAATTTTGAACCAATGGTGTTCTAGTTGCACCACCAACTAAAATTACTCCTTTTATATCATCAATTTTAAGATCTATATCACTTATAGTACGAGTGACTATATTGATAGTCTTATTGACCAAAGAACTGATTGCCTGCTCGAATTCTTCTCTGGTAATTTCGCACTCAAATGGCTTGCCGTTAACATTAAATTCGAAGATACCTATAGTGTGATTGCTTAGGTACTCTTTCACAGAGCGTGATTCGATAAGTAAGGAATTTAGTTGCTTAGCCGTCTTTTCTCTATACTTATCAATCACAATTGAACTCAGCAAATGATCAAAATCATCACCGCCGAGTTTGGTATCACCACCAACTGCAAGAACTTGAAACACTCCTTGATGCAATTTCAATATCGAAATATCAAATGTTCCACCACCAAGGTCATAAACTGCATATATTCCACTGTTATTGTTCTTTTCAATGGAGTAAGAAAGCGCTGCAGCGGTTGGCTCGTTAACGAGGCGAAGAACTTCTATGCCAGCTAATTTTGCTGCATATTTAGTTGCGTTACGTGCTGAATCGTCAAAGTAAGCTGGCACAGTAATTACTGCTTTTTTTACTTCCAGCCCCTTAGACTTTTTTACCCTCTCACATAAAGCTTTTAATATCTCAGCAGAAATCTCAACAGGAGTAAGATACTTTTCCTCCGAACATTTTACTCTAATAACTTTTTCACTTTCGTTATCTATTTCAAAATAAACACCCATCTTGTTCAAATCTTTAACACTTTTACCCATTAAACGTTTTATTGAGTGGATTGCATTTGAGCCAACATCATAGCCAGTTTTCAATGTATTATTTTCACATGAAATGATAGAAGGTAATAGCTCTCTTCCCTGTTCATCTTTAAATATCTCCACGTTGCCAGCTTTATTTACCATAGCAATTAAAGAGTTGGTAGTGCCAAGATCTATACCAAAAACTACTGCATTTGAATTTGGTTCAGAAATTTGAATTGGTTGCATTTTTCTTCATCTCCTCAAATGACTTGTATAAATATTTCAATCTTAAGACTTGTGTAGCAGCTCTATCAAAATTCTTTACAGCAAAAGTGTTAATTAGATTTTTAATGCAACCTTTTATTTTTTCATCGATCATCCTACTTGCAAATTGTAGATCGTCGCAGTCTAGTAAGTACTCTCTTATTTCCATTGATTCACTTAATATTTCAGAATTTAAGTGGTCCTTTTGGCTTTTCACATTAAAAAAATCCAGCAAATGCTCAGCACGTTTTAGCGGTGACTTTAGTATCTGATAAGCTCTGTTAATATTTTCCATGTTTTGGGACTGTCTTTCATTTATATCAGTCCTGCTTAGCTCAATATATTTTTTCTCTAACTCATCAAAGCTGATATTGAAAGCTGGTTCAATTTCAAACAATGCAAAATAGTTGCTAGACATGAAAACTCTCTCCACAACCACATTTTCCTTTCTCATTAGGATTTTTGAAAACAAAACCCGATGAAAATTTTTCTTCTACATAATCCATTTCAGAGCCAAGAATAAACATGACGGATTTTGGGTCGATCAACACTTTAACTTTTTGGCCATCACTACAGTTTTCTTCAATTACCGACTCTAAAGGACGAGTATCATATGCATATTCAATATCATATTTTAAACCAGAACATCCTTTTTGCTTAATTAGCACTCTTATTCCTATTGCTTCTTCCGGTTTCTCAAGGTTAGTATGCTTCTTTTGGTCCAATAAATACCTTATCCTTTCTACTGCTTCCGCAGTTATAGTGATAAGTTTTTTATTCTTTTTTACAGTTTCACCTCCGCCTACTTCTTGATATTCACCCATGTTCGTAGCTTCTTAATTCTTTTGTTTACTTTGATAGTCATGAATAGCAGCCTTTATAGCATCTTCAGCAAGTACCGAACAGTGTATCTTCACTGGAGGTAAAGACAACTCTTCCACTATTTGAGTATTCTTTATCTGTGTAACGTCACTGATGGTTCTTCCCTTTATCATCTCTGTTAACAAGGAACTTGAAGCAATGGCAGAACCACAACCAAAAGTTTTAAATTTTGCATCTTCAATAACACCTTTGTCATTGACCTTTATCTGCAATTTCATTACATCACCGCACGATGGTGCACCAACTAGGCCAGTACCAACATTTGGATCATTTTTATCCAGAGAGCCAACATTCCTTGGATTTTCGTAATGATCTAAAATTTTCTCATTATAACTCATAAAATTACCTGTGAACCGCTATTCTACATTATAACATATTTAGGTTAAAAACTAAAGTAAAATACACTCAAAAAGTGTAATTTTTGTAAGGTAAAATTGTAGTTTTTGAGTGCATTTTACTTTACAAATTCGCGTAGTGCATGTCATTCTTTATATTGTAATTAAGTTTATAATTTAAAAAGGAGTATCCCTTGAGTTTGTTTAGTAACCTTTATCAGGGCCTGTTAAAAACTTCTTCTCGCTTTAGCGACGGGGTGAAAAGTATTTTTTCTGGCAAAAAAAAATTAGATCAGTCGCTTTTAGATGAATTAGAAGAATTGCTAATTAGCATGGATATTGGTCATAAAACTTCCAAGTTGATTATCGATAGGCTCACAAGCATCAAATTTGACAAGGAAGTTGAGTATAATACCATCACACAGCAGCTAATGAGCGAAATAGAATCGATATTGAACCCTGCTGTGCAACCGCTAATTTTAAACAAAAAACCACATATAATAATGGTATGCGGAGTAAATGGTAACGGTAAAACCACGACTATAGGTAAGCTCGCATATAAATATAAGGAAATGGGAAAATCCGTTATGCTTGTTGCATGCGACACATTTAGAGCTGCTGCTAGTGAACAATTAAACATTTGGGCAGAACGTTCTGATTGCTTGATTGTTACTGGAGAGTACGGTAGCGACTCTGCAAGTGTAGCATATAGAGCTGTAAGTCAAGCTATAAAAGATAACGTTGATGTTGTTCTAATTGACACAGCAGGAAGGCTGCAAAATAATGTGAACCTTATGGAGGAGTTATCAAAAATATATAGAACGATAAAGAAATTGGATGACACTGCCCCTCATGACGTTATTTTAGTTCTTGACGCAACTACCGGCCAAAATGCTTATAGCCAATTAGAAGCATTTAGCAAAATGGTTAATGTTACCGGGCTAATCGTAACAAAGTTAGATGGCACTGCTAAGGGCGGAGTGGTAATTGGACTTGCAGAAGCTTATAAGATAAAGTTACATGCTATAGGAATTGGCGAAAATATAGAGGACTTAAGGGAGTTTACTAGCAAAGAATTTGCTGAAGCGTTATTTAATTGTAATTAAAGACTTCTCTTAATTCCCTTACGTGACCAAGCTTGATTATTTCAATATCATGAGAAGAATAGTGACCATTTTTAGGCATAATTGCTTTTTTGAATCCTAACTTTTGTGCTTCTTTTAGTCTGAGATCAGCATGCGAGATGTTCCTAATTTCTCCTGAAAGTGCAACTTCACCGCAGATTATTGAAGAAGTTGGTAGCGGTAAATTTACTATACTTGAAATAAGGGAAGCAGCAACAGCAAGATCAGCCGATGGTTCCTGTATTTTGAGTCCCCCTGCAATGTTTAGGTATACCTCTTTATCATGCAAAAACATTTTGCAACGAGCATTTAGCACCGCGATGATCATAGCCAATCTATTAATATCCCACCCAACTACTGCCCTTCTTGGGGTTGCCATATTAGTCCCTGCTATTAATGCTTGCACTTCCATTAAAATTGGTCTTGAACCTTCAATTCCTGCAAATACGGCGCTGCCAACTACTTCTCTGTCATGGGCCATCAGAAACAATGATGATGGATTATCAACAGGCACAAGTCCTGCTTCAGACATCTCAAAAACACCAATTTCATTTGCAGGGCCAAATCTATTTTTAATAGTACGCAAAATGCGATATTGATTGCTATTTTCACCTTCAAAATATAATACCGTATCCACCATATGCTCCAGAGTTTTGGGTCCAGCTATTTGTCCATCCTTAGTTATATGACCAACTATTAAAAGAGAAACACCATATTGTTTCGCAAGAATAGTTAATTCATGTGCGCAAGTACGAACCTGAGTTACAGTTCCTGGTGCCGATGTAATTCTGCTATCATACATTGTTTGTATAGAGTCAATTACTAAGAATTTAATACTTTTGTTTTCCTTGATTGTTGCTACTACATCAGTTAAAGACACTGTAGATAAAAGCTTAATTTTAGGTTCATTTATCTTAAGACGCTTTGCTCTGAGACTCACCTGCTCTAAAGACTCCTCGCCGGATACATAAAGACATTCAAAAGAGGAAAGTTGCACAACATTAGCTGCAATTCTAAGCAAAAGGGTGGATTTTCCAATACCAGGTTCGCCACCAATTAAAATGCTAGCACCTTGAACGATACCCCCACCAAAAACTCTATCTAATTCTTCTATTCCTGTTAAAAAACGACTTGGAGTGATAATTTCGCTACCCGATAACGTCTTTATTAAAATTGGTGCAGATATACTTCTTTTGCCCGTTTTTACTGCTATTTCCTCAACAATTGTATCCCAATTGTCACATGCGATGCACTTCCCTACCCACCTACCAGTGCTGTGACCACAGGATTGACATACATATACAGTTTTCATCAAAGCCAAAATTATTTTGTTGTAATTGTAATAAAAATTAGCTGAATATGCGAAGTAAATCTATAGCTAACCCAAGAAAGGGTTCCCTATGTCATACCGCGATTCATTCGCGGTATCTCAAAGCATAGATCCCGCTAACACGTAGCGGGATGACGAGGTCATGCCACCGCGCGAACCGTCATACCGTCACGGTATCTCTAGATCCCGCTAACACGTAGCGGGATGACGAGGTCATGCCACCGCAAACCGTCATACCGCCGCGGTATCTCTTAGCCGCTAACACGTAGCGGGATGACGGTTGTCGTTTAGCTACAAACGTTAAGAAATTTACCAAATGAAAAAAAAGGCAAAAGAAGCCCTGGGGTTATTATCCGCTTTAAAATATTGG
>NZ_JAPQLM010000139.1:0-6430 GCF_028981765.1 Wolbachia endosymbiont of Drosophila seguyi | reverse complement strand
ATATTAGAACCTGAAATATCAATTTCTATACCCGAAGAAGTTGAGCTCCACAACAAAAGTGAACGCACAAAAGTAATAAAAAGTGAAGTGATCCTAAATTTAAGCTCAATCAGCGATAAGCATATTTTTTTATTTCTACAGTCTATTCCAAATCTGCCAGGTTATGTTATGATCAAATCTCTTATTTTAAATAAGCAGAGAAATATTGATGCTGCAACTATGAATCAGATTTTGAATGGTAATATGATAGAGATAGTGAGAGCTAATATAGTCTTTGATTGGTATACTATATTAAGTAGATAAGGTGATGAACATAAAGCTGTTTTTTATTTTTACGCTACTCATTTCCAATGTTAATGCATATTGCAGTTGTGAAGATATCATAGAAAGCATAGAAATTTGTAAGGAGTATTCTTGCCGACAATATATTGGCAATAAAGATTTTATTGAGCATAAAATATTAGGATTAAATAGTGGAAATTTATGCGTATATATAGAAAAACAAGGTAATGATGAAATGGTTTGTCATCATTCTCAGTATGGAATGATGATAGAAAAAAGATATTTTGAAAGTATTCTTAAAGTTGGCAATCAAGAAATCGACGATTTTATTGATATAGCAAATTTGCGTGCAAAAGAGTGTTTCTTTATCAACAATCAAAAACTAAGCTATACAGATCGGGACGATATAATAAGAGAAGCAGTGGAAAGTGACTTTGACGTTTTGTCACAATATAGTAACGTAAAAAGCATTTTTTTTGATGAAGAGCCAGTTAATAGAATGGTCAATGAAATGGAAAAGTTCAATTTACGATCTTCAAGAGCTGCAAAAGAGGAGGTATCAGATAATTTCAACGGTAAGGTAGTGAGTTTAGACTCAATTTTATATCTTTCTCCCGATACATGGAAAATATGGGTAAATGGAAAACTGTTTATAAATACTAAGGATTTAAAAGTGCACTCAGTCACTGAAAATTATGTAACTTTTGTATGGACCGTAGATCAAAAAGCAATAAAAAAGCATGCGAATGATTCTCAAAATGTATATTTTGGATATGGGAGTATTATGTTTACGCTTTATCCAAAACAAAAATTTGACTTGGATGGCTTATCTATTAAATAACTTAAATATATATGCGCTTGTAGCTCAGTTGGATAGAGCGTTGCTCTCCGGAGGCAAAGGCCGTGGGTTCGAATCCCTCCAAGCGCACTTTTAATTAAATTTGACAATAGTATTTTCACATAAGATAATAAAAGGACTTATTTAGAGCATAATTATGTCTGGTGGTACCATAAACAAAGTCATACTAGTTGGTAATTTAGGAAAAGATCCTGAAATTAGGACTACACAAAATGGGAAAGAAATGGCAAGTTTTTCAATAGCCACGTCTGAAAGTTGGACTGACAAACTTTCCGGTATGCGCTCTGAAAAGACAGAGTGGCATAATATCGTAATTTTTAGTGAAGGATTAGTAAAAATCGTCAAAGATTTTGCACGTAAAGGCAGTAAAGTTTATGTTGAAGGTTCTTTGAGAACTAGAAAATGGACTGACCAAAACGGTGGTGAAAGATACACAACAGAGGTGGTTCTATATAATTTTAATAGCGCTCTTACTCTCTTGGATTCACGAAATAGTGCGCCAAATTCTGATTACAAGCCAAGTGAATACAAACAAGGTGAAACAGAACAAAAAGATAAACACGAAAGTTTTGACAACGATATAAAAGATGAACTACTCGACGATGAAATACCATTTTAACAATTTAAATTGAAATCTACATTTTTATGGACTGCTTGTGTTACTCCTTTTAATTGCAATGGAGATAGTATAGATTATAGCAGTTTGCAGCGTTTACTGACAATGCAAGTTAAAGCTGAAAATGGCGTAGTGTTGCTGGGTAGCACAGGTGAGAGCCTATCGCTTACTGATTCTGAAAAGCGTACATTAGTTGAATTCGTATGTAAGCTAAAATTAAATACGAAAATTATAATTGGCGTACCAGGAGTGAATCTATATCAGACTCTTGAATGGCTTGATTTTTGCAAGGGTATGCCTATTCATGGCTATCTAATGACAACTCCCATTTATGCAAAGCCCGGAATTATGGGGCAGACTTTATGGTTTGAAAAGCTGCTTGAGAAAGCACATGTCCCGGTTATGTTTTACAATATTCCATCAAGAGCAGGAATAAATCTTCACGCTGAAACTGTACGCAACTTATCCAGCCACGAAAAATTTTGGGCTATCAAAGATTCAAGTGGCACTGTTGATACTTTAGCTCAGTATAAGAAAGTTGCACCAAATATTGAGGTCTTTTGTGGAGATGATAATATGATATCCGATATGGCCGCTTATGGTGCGGCTGGCCTAGTTTCCGTTGCTTCCAATGTTTGGCCATATGTAGCACATGAATATGTTAAGAAGTGCCTCAATGGCAGGAACCCTCAGGCAGATATCTGGCAACAGGCTTGCGAAGCCCTATTTATTGCCAGCAACCCAATACCCACTAAAGCACTTTTGCATGATATTGGGCTCATAGAACATCAAACTGTCCGCCTACCGCTCAGCACAGAAGACTTGCCTTCTGTTGAAAAATTGAGGCAAGTCAATAAAATGATTCTTGGATGGAAAGAATTGGCTACTCTCTAAATAGTCTTGCAACTTTGATTTAATATACAATCCAAGTTTCATTTGAACACTCCCAAACTTATCACTTTATGCCACTGGTCTTCATCTAAAATTTCTACACCTAATTCCACTGCCTTTTTATATTTGGATCCTGGTTTTTCTCCTGCAATTAGGTAGTCAGTTTTAGCAGAAAGATGTGAGCTGACCTTTGCTCCCAGAGTTTTGGCTCTTACTTTTGCCTCTCCTCTACTCATAGCAAGTAGCTTACCAGTAAACACTATAATTTTATTATTTAAAACAGAGTTACTAGAGTTGGAGCTCACAGGAAGAATTTGAAGACAAGCAGTAAGATCATTTAACATTTTGATGTTATGTTCCTTAGAAAAAAATGATTCCAAAGATTCAGCCCCTTTTTTTCCTATGCCATCTATACCTACTAGCTCAGTACTATCTAATGACAGTTCAATCATCGAATTATACCAGTTATTATAAGAAACATAATAATCTGCAAGCAATTCTGCTGCAACTTGGCCAATAAATCTAATACCTAAAGAAAATATAAACCTATCTAGAGTTATTACCCTTCTGCTTTGTATAGAATTTAACAAATTAGCTATAGATTTCTCGCCCCAACCAGACTGTTCTTCCAGATTAAATTCATCCAATCTTTCTTCTAAAGTAAAAATATCATGGATTTGTTTTATCAGACCAAGGTCGTAAAAAAACTCTATCTGCTTATCACCAAGGCCAACAATGTCAAATGCATCTTTCGATACAAAATGCTTTAGTTTTTCTATCATTTGAGCTTTACAGGCAAATTCCTCAGGACATCTTACTGCTGCCTCTCCCTCAACCTGACGTACTTTACTACCACATTCAGGGCATACTTCAGGAAACACAAATTCAGGTGTATTTGGAAGACGAGAATCTCTGCTTACTTCAACGATCTGGGGAATTACATCACCTGCCCTTTTGATTGTTACAATATCTCCCTCTCTTATGTCTTTACGTTTTATCTCATCTTGGTTATGCAGACTTGCTCTACTAACTAGCACCCCACCAACATTGACTGGCACTAAATCTGCAACTGGAGTTAAAACCCCTGTTCTGCCCACCTGTATAAATATCTTGTTTAACTTTGTTTTTGCATAAACCGCAGAAAACTTGTATGCAAGTGCTGAGCGCGGTGCTTTGTGAGTATTCCCTAGACGATTTTGTAGTACCAAATCATTTACTTTATAGACTATTCCATCAATATCATAATCCAAGTTATAGCGACAGTTATAGACTTCATTATAGAACTTCAGCATTCCATCTAAACTACTCGTTAAGGACTGATGCTCATTTACGCAAAAACCAAGTGCCTCAAGCTTATTTAGTACCTCACTTTGACTTTTCTCTGCTCCACCAATCAAAGAATAAGCAAAATATCTAAGAGGTCTGCTTGCTGTAATGTTTGCATCCAATTGCTTTAGAGAACCAGCGGCTGCATTTCGAGGATTGGCAAATTCATCGTTTTCATTTAACTTTAAAAAGTCGCTGTTACTGATGTATATTTCACCTCTTACTTCTAGTCTTCCTTGCACACCTTGCAAAAACTTAGGAAAGCCTTTTATTGTTGCAACATTGTGAGTGACATCTTCCCCTACAAAACCATCACCTCGAGTTGCAGCTTTAACAAATCTTCCATCCTCATAAATTGCAGAAAACGACAACCCATCAATTTTTGGTTCACATAATATCTCTATTTTGTCCTCAATTAAAAACCTCTTTATTTTAGACAAAAATTTCTCTACACCTTGTTCATCATAAGCATTCTCAAGGGAAAGCATAGGTTCTTGATGTTCCACCTTAGAAAACCTCTCATCAGGTGGAGCACCAACACTATCTTGTGTTGCATAAATTTCTGGCTCTATTTCAGCTAACTTTTTCTTCAGTTCATCATATTCAGCATCACTTATTTCTGGCTTATTTTTTTGGTGATACAAAACATTATGATAATTTATTTGATCTTGCAGTTTTTCTCTCATCTTTTCTAAGTTAGTCATGATACCAATATAATGCTACATTAGCCTTTGTCGTCAAGCTGTGAATTTTCTTGAATTTATCATATGGTCTTAATCCATCAAATATCAAAGGTGCCACAATGCTATAGCCATACTTATTCTTCTCTTGCTCAATTGTATTAGCAGATCTCGCTTGCTCTAGCCATATATTTATATAAAATTAAAATAAATTAGAGTAAACAATATTGCTATTTAAATGCTAACAAGATTCGCTCCAAGCCCAACTGGCTACCTCCACGTAGGAAACGTACGAACTGCCTTGGTTTGTTGGATGTACACACGCAATCAAAACGGAAAATTTTTACTCCGTTTTGATGATACTGACCTTCAGCGTTCAGATGTCAAATATATAAATGATATCATAGAAGACCTAAAATGGATTGGCATAGATTGGGATGCAAGTTTTAAGCAATCAGAGCGCTTTGAGCGTTACAATGAGGTGTTTTTGCAGTTAATAAAAGAAGGGCATATTTATGCATGCTATGAAACAAGAGAAGAGTTAGACATTAAACGAAAATTGCAGTTAAAACAAGGATTTCCCCCGGTATATGACAGAAGCGCGTTACTTCTAACTGAGCAAGAGAAAATTCGTTATGAGCAAGAAGGACGAAGACCACATTTTAGATTTAAATTGGATAGAAATGAAGTTGTAAAATGGAATGATGAAGTTAAAGGTGAAATAAATATTGCAACCAGTAGCGTCAGCGACCCTGTGGTAAAAAGAGAAGATGGAATTTACACATACATGTTACCTTCTGTTACTGATGATGTTGACTTTAATGTAACTCATATTGTACGCGGGGAAGATCATGTAACTAATACCGCAGTGCAAATCCAAATGATTAAAGCATTAAAAGCGAAAATCCCTACATTTGCTCACCTGCCTTTGCTACATTTTGATGATAGCAAGATATCGAAACGGAAAGGCGGGCTGGATATCAAATCTATAAAAGAAGATGAAATTGAACCGATGGCACTAGTTAGTTATTTAGTGAAGCTTGGAACATCCAATCCAATTGAAGCTTGCGCCTGTATGCAATCTTTGATTGATTCATTTGACATTAAAAAATTTAGCTCAGCATCTGCACAATTCAGCTTGAGTGAAATGTATAAGCTAAATAGCAAAGTGCTGCAACAAATGCTATTTGAAATGGTGCAAGACCGTTTAAATCAAATTGGAGTGGGCTCCTCAGAGTTTTGGTATTTTATAAGGAACAATATAGAAAGGTTTTCTGAGGTGGCCAAGTGGTGGAAAATATGCAAATCTGATATAGAGCCTGTGATTCTTGATAAGGAGCTTATAAAAATTGCGTTCAATGCATTGCCCCAAGGTGATTGTAATGAAAACACGTTGTCAGAATGGGTCAAAACTATTCGACAAACAGTGGATATAAAGGCAAAAAACCTATTTACGCAGTTGCGTTCAGCTTTAACAGGAACAGAAACAGGACCAGAGCTCGCTAAACTATTAATTTTTATCGGCAAAGAAAATATCATTGCAAGGTTAAAAGAAAAGTGAAAACTAAAGAATTATAGCTAATGCAATCCCTACGTCATACCGCGATTCATTCGCGGTATCTCTTAGCCGCTAACAAGAGATCCCGCTAACAAGTAGCGGGATGACGGTTGTCGTTTAGCCATAAACATTAAGAAATTTACCAAATGAAAAAAAAGGCAAAAGAAGCCCCGTGGTTATTATCCGCTTTAAAATATTGGCGTTTTTTATGTTTTAAA
>NZ_JAPQLM010000138.1:0-7465 GCF_028981765.1 Wolbachia endosymbiont of Drosophila seguyi | reverse complement strand
CATTTAAACTAAGGTGAGTTGCATTTAAAAGCAGCTAAATTGCAGTGTTTAAGACTTAAAAAACGCCAATGTTCTAAAATAGATATTAGCTGGGGCTTCTTTTGCCTTTTTTTCGCTTGGTAAATTTCTTAATGTTTATAGCTAACATGAAGCTAAGTACGAACTTTGTTAAATACAACAAATGGTGTCATCCCAGTGCTCCTTTTTTTGTCATCCGAGTAGCTGACACTGGGATCTATTTTGCATGTAACTCCAATTGTGTTTTGGCATAAAACGCGACGCGTATTAGACTTATTTGCAAGCAAAGCTTGCTAGATCCAAGTAGTCAGGGCACTGGGATGACATCATAGGGACACTGGGATGACACCCTGACAATCGTCATCCCGCTACTTGTTAGCGGATGAGATACCGCGGCGGTATGACGGTTTGTGGTGGTATAATGAAGCTTGAAAGCGGATCACCTTTCACGACCCGTGTTTACTTCATTCACTTTAGGAGTATTAACAGGCGTTATTGCCGGGTTTTCAAGCTTTGTTGCCTGCTTCAAACCCTCGCTTACACTTTTGTCCTTTAAAATTTCATCAAGCTGCTTACTCTTTTGTTGCTCTTCGTTATTTGACGTATCTCTTTGAGCATCTTCTTTCATGCCACGAGCATTCTCTACATCCTTTTCACCTTCACCTAAAAATTTTTCTAATATTTTCTTAACAAAGCGCTTCAGAAGACTCAAAAACCCTTCTTCTTTTTGATTTTCTTGTGGTTGAGGCGTGTTATCTTTTTTGTCCGGCTCAGTGTTGAGCTTCTCTTTTACAGAACTCTTGCTTACTGAGGGATTAACGGTTTGTGAATCGTGCTCTGATGCTGTTTGCACAGAAGCTTCAGTAGTCTTTTTTTGTGTATTATGTTCAAGGTCTTTAACTGCTGTTGTAGTTTTTCTCGGAGTGTCTTGGAGTTTTTTGTCACTTTTTGGCTCTGCAACTTTTTCACTTGTGAAGATGCCCTTCCCTTTATATTGTTGGTCAAGCTCAGCAATTCTTTCAAAATCTTGACGTACTTTTTCATCTGCACGTCCTTTTTGACTTTCAAATTTCTGACTCAATTCTGCAACGTTTTTCATTTTGTTCTCAAGCTCCTTACTTTTCACAGCTTTTAGAGCCTCTGTTCCTTTTGCGATATAATTAACCTTCTTTTCTAATGAGGTACCTTCTGGAAAAGCACCTGGAGAACGTTCAAAAACATCTTTAAACTTTTTTTCAACACTTTCTTTAGATGTCTGGGCCATACCTGTTACCTATTAAAACATATCATATAATCAGTATATTAGCTAATTATATAAAAAACAGTTAACATAACTTGTGGTAAAAAGTGTTTATCAAGGGCGTCCTATTTATATCTTTTTCATTAAAATGCTATTTACTTATTAAGTTAAAATGTATAATTATATAAGAGATGAAAGATAGCTCATTAGCAGTAGTATTCGATTGGGATAATACCTTAGTTGACACTCAAGATAATATTTTTAATGCTATTAAGCATACCATAAACTCAATGGGGTATAGTAATAAAGCTGCTGATAGAAATTCCCATGAGTCGAGAAAGAGCTATATGGTCAATTTATTTGGCGATCAGTGGAAAAAAGCGAATCAGATATATCAACAATATTTAGATGATGCACTATTGCAAAACATTGCTTTGAATCAAGGAGTAGAGAAAATGTTGCAGACACTGAAAAGCCACAATATTTATCTAGCAATAGTAAGTAATAAGAAAAATACTAATTTACGTAAAGAAGTTGCCTATTTTAAACTAGATTCCTACTTTGAAAGAGTGGTTGGGTCATGCGATACTGCAGAAGATAAACCATCTGCAACCCCACTGCTATTTGCACTAGAAAAGAGTACGTTGCCTATAAATAGAGAAAATGTGTTTTTCGTTGGTGATAGCATCACAGATGTTCTGTGTGCACAAAATGCCAATTGTTTACCTATTATATACGGTCAATCAATAAGCGGTTATGAAGATTTGTTATGTTTTCAACATTTTGATAAACTTACAGATTTTATAATAAAGTATTTAGAAGATAGGTAATGACCACTGTTACAGAGATTGCCAGTATAATAAGACGCTTTTGCGCATATTTGATAGATAGAGCAATTTTATTAATTCCAAACTTATTAATCAGACTATTGTTAAAGAATTTTCCGTTAATTTCATCTATGTGTATAGATTGCAGTTACTTCACATATTTTATATCTTCAAAAGCCCAAGCAACTCCTGGTCAGCAATTAATGAACATACATACCATAAGCTTGGACGGTTCTAAAATAGATTTGAGTTTAGCATTTGATAGAAGCATTTCTCAGTTTTTTCTTTCTCTATTATATAACATAATAGTTATCCTCATCGAGCTTTTCCAAGAACAGGACGTGTTAATAAACGCTTTCGATATATTAATAGTGCTACTCACTATATTAACGGTGCTGCTCACTCTTTGCTGGTATCTAGTTGCTTGCTTCTCTAAGAAAAAACAGACATACCACGACATGCTATTTAATACGGTTGTTATCAAAGGAAATATTAAATGAGTTGCTATAACTATCGTTATCATATAAATTATGCTGATGAATTGAACTAAGGGAAGATTATGAATGAAGAGATAGTAAAACATTTGAACAAATTATTGACCAATGAGCTAACTTCTGTACGCCAGTATCTTTTGCATTTTGCGATTCTCAAAAACAATGGAATTAATAGATTTGCAGAAAAGGTAAAAAATGAGCTTAACGAAGAACTTGAACATGCAAACAAGTTGGCAGAAAGAATTTTGTTATTCAAAGGAGTTCCAAATTTTCAGGATACAAACGAAATATCAAAGCATGATGGAAAGTTTACAAAAGACACAATACGGAAAATCTTAGAAGCTAATTTGAAATTAGAGGGAAAAGGTATTAAGGATATCAAAGAAACGATTTCTATCGCTGAGAAAGAAAAAGATTTTGTTAGTGTAATGTTATTAGAAGAGATGTTAAAAAATGAAGAAGAGCACTTCCATTGGATTGAAAAACAGATTGACCTTATTGAACTAATGGGTGTTGAAAACTATTTAAGAACACAAATATAGAGTGTTAAAAAAAATAGTATTTATTTTAATTGTACCTTGCTTGCTCCTTTTTTTATTAGGATTATGGCAAGTATTCAGATTGAACTGGAAGAATAATATTATCAAAAATATGAGTCTTCCTGTTGTTCATCTGTTGCCCAATAACGACCTTGAAAAATTTAACTATAGGCATGTCAAGATTGATGGGATTCTAAGTGACATAGAACTATATGTTTTTGCAGGGCAACACGGCTATCACGTGCTGTCTCCTATGTTGCTCACCACTGGACGTTACATGTTGGTGAATAAAGGAATAGTCGGAGAAAAAAAGGAGAAAAAAGTAAAAATTGAAAAAGTAGTTGCAGATGGAATTTTATATTGCGATAGCAATAAAAGTAAAAATTGGTTTATCAAGAACGATACTGCTTCGAATACATGGTTTACCCTGAGTACAGAAGAAATTTCCAATGAGTTAGGTATTAAGCTAGAGAAGTGTGTATTGTGGCCGAACAATTTTGGCAGCAAAGTAGCTATACAGCCAATGAAGCATTTGGAATATGCAATCACTTGGTTTGCACTTTCCTTAATTTGGTTGATTATGTGCGTAATTTACTATAGGCAAAACCTCAATAAAGCTTGAAGCTTTCTGTACATAAAATTAGAGAAGTAGTTATTCATCTTTATCACTACCAAGGTCTTTTAACATACTGTAATTGCCTTTTCTGAATCTACTTTTTAAAGACGTAACTCCACTTTCGCTAATACCACTAAGGCTCAGTGCAGCTCCACCTAGCTGCAATCCTATCTCAGATGTTTCAGGAATAATTTTACTAGCTCCTAGATCTCTATAAACCTCCACATTACTCAGATCTGGTAAGCGTATTACAATATTTACATGCGGAAAATTTGCTGCAACTAAAGAAACAACTTTTTTTATAGTAACTTCATTCTTTATTGAAATAACGAGAGCTTGAGCTCTTTCTATTCCTACCGATTTTAAAATTTCACATCTTGTAACATCTCCAAGATATATAGGAAAACTATCACTTTTTCCTTCTTTGACTATTTTCGATTGAATATCTACAACAACGTAACTTAAATGCTCTGCCGTAAGCATTTTTGTTACCATATATCCCACTCTACCAAATCCAGCAACTATCACATGGTTATAAAGATCTTGTGTATCTGTTTCAACAGCTTCATCATCTAATATTGTTTTCTCAGTGCTAAATGAGTTTGCTATCCAATCTCCAAGCCCCGATAAAAGAGGAGTGAAAGCCATGGTTACTGTAGTTACCATCATCAGTACTTGAGCGATTTCACTTGGTAGCACATTTAGCTCATCTGCTAAGCGAAACAAAATAAACGCAAATTCACCGCCTTGTGAAAGCAGTAACCCAGCTTGTATAGCAGGTGCACTCTTAAACCCAAAAAATCTACACAATATATATATAATAGATGTTTTTAAAACGATAAGGATAATCGATAATAAAGTAATTAGTGGTAACTTATTGAGTAAAAGTTCGGTATTGATGGACATACCAACAGTCATGAAAAATAAGCCAAGAAACAAATCTTTAAATGGCAATACTGCGTGTTCTACTGAGTGTCTATATTCTGTTTCTGCAACTAACAATCCAGCAACAAATGCACCTAATGCTAACGATAAATGGAATTGCTCAGTAATAAATGCTGCTCCTAATACTATTAAAAGCGTTGTTGATATAAAGATCTCATTACTTTCCATTTTAGCAATAACCGAAAATAAAGGTCGAAGCAATAATCTACCAGTTATAAATATCAGCACTAATGCAATAGCTGCTTGCACCAATGAACCTGCCAATGAGCTTATCAGGCTGTGCTCAGAATTGCCAGTAAGTAAAGGTACCAATACTATTAATGGTACCACTGCAAAATCTTGCATTAATAGCACTGCTATCGACAACCTACCAACCTGACTTGCTTGAGAACCTTTTTCTTGCAGAACCTGCAACACTATTGCTGTTGAGGATAGCGCAAGCCCACCACCAATAACTGTTGCTATATTCGTATTCACTCCGAAAGCAAGAGCGATGCACCATATTGCTACCATGGTAACTATAACTTGAAGAGAACCGAACCCAAATACATGAATACGCATAGCGATCAGGCGTTCAAATGTCAATTCAAGGCCTATAATGAATAATAGAAAAACTACACCAAATTCTGCAAGATTATCCATTGCTTCAGCTGAGTGTATCAGATTAAATCCGTGAGAACCAATAACTGCACCTGCAACGAAGTAACCAAGCACTGGACTAATATTCATTTTCCAAAATGCTATGACTATAAACACAGCAGCAGAAAGCAAAATTATAATATCAAACAAATGCTGAGAGCCACTGTGCATGATATTTAACCTGTAGAATTAGACCATTTAATTGAGCAGCCAATACTTGATTTTTGGTCAATTGGAGAATTACCAGTTTCTGCAATAAATTTCATAGCTTGAAATAAGTCACTACTTCCTACTTCATAGCTTTGAACCTTTTCTTTTTTTGTGTCGTTAAAACGTCCACGATAGCAAAGGTTTAAATTGGAATTAAAGCCGAAAAAGTCAGGAGTGCAAACAGCCCCGTATTCTTTAGCTATTTTCTGTGTACTATCAATTAAATATGGAAATATAAACTTATTTTCCTTGGCAAAATTAATCATATTTTCAAAGGAATCTTCTGGATATTCATTTACATCATTTGGCATTATTGCAATAGTGTTTACCTGATAATCTTTTTTCAATTGATCAACATCGCTTACCAGATTGCTAATAATTGACTGAACGTAAGGACAGTGATTGCATATAAACATTATAATAAGACCATTTTTTCCACAACAGTCACTTAATGCATAATATTTATTGTCTACTCCCAAAAGATTAAAATCTTTTGCAGTAAAACTAAAATCGACTTTAGGAGTATTCAGAGCAACCATAGACTATTATTATACCACATGTAATTTACGGTCTTATTATTTAAATGTCAAACGGTTTCTATGTATACTGTTTGCATATTCTTTTTTAGTATTATAATTATAAAACTTATGTTCATAACTTTCGAAGGAATAGACGGCTCTGGTAAAACAACACAATCTAAGCTACTTGCAAATCATTTTAAGCAAATTCGCGGCGAAAATAATGTGGTATTGACTCGAGAACCAGGTGGCACTAACTTTGCAGAGAAGGTAAGAGGAGTATTGTTAACGAATAATATTGATTCTATTTCTGAACTCTTGCTACTTATCTCGATGAGGCGCGAACATATGAAAAAATTAATATTACCAGCTCTTGCAGAAGGAAAAATAGTGATTTGTGATCGGTTTATTGATTCAACTATTGCATATCAAGGATATGGGTTTGGAGTTGACTTAGGGCTAATAAGGGACTTACATAAGCTAGTGGAAATTAAATATCCAGATATTACATTCATTCTAGATATTGATGTTAAAGTTGGGTTAAATAGAGCAAAAGACAAGAATAAATATGAAGAAATGGATGTTAATTTTTACAATAAGGTCAGAAAAGGATTTCAGGAAATAGCCATAAAAGAGCCCGTTAGGTGCAGTGTTATCACTGGAATTGAAACAAAAAATGATAATCACGTACACAATGAAATTATTGATAAAATCACCTAGCTTGTGATAGAAAATTATCAATTTCAGGTAACATTATTTCATATGAATGACTTTTTGTTTGAGTAGCTAAAAAATCCTGTATTTTGTCTGGATCTTCTTCACTTATCATCTTATATGCCCTTGCGAGGTTCATTAATTCACTTCTATTTTTTTTATTGCTTACTTCAGTAATAGTAAAAAATTGATCAAAATGGTCTAAGAGGTCTTTGTTTTTTATTGAAGACACAATATCGTCAATTTCTTTCACATATAATGCAAGTTTGTGTGCTTTACTACGATCTTCAAAACAAAGATTAACAAGCACGTTACGAAACCTATCTTTCGTAGTACTTCTCACTTCTGCTAATAAGGACTTAATATTTTCTTGGCAATGCACTCTCTTTACCGATTCAGCCGGTTCAACCATACCAAGAACATTCTTTACCAAAGATTTTTCTTCACAACTAAATATGAACATGTAATAACCCATCGATAAAGTGAAGAGCAAGAACATAGCCGGAAGTAAAAACGGAGCTAATACATTTTGTGACGCAGGGAAAATAAACCAGGTAACAGTTGCTATTGACACAGTTACAAATAATCCTGATAAACATAATTGTGCTTTTCTTCTATAATTCTGATCAATAACTGTACTTACACCAATAGAAGCTATATCAATCATTACTCACACCTCATTAAACATTAATACTAACTGAATGA
>NZ_JAPQLM010000137.1:0-5873 GCF_028981765.1 Wolbachia endosymbiont of Drosophila seguyi | reverse complement strand
GAAATTTTTTATAACAAACAACGTCACTATTAACTATTGCATTCCTGAGCATTTTGATTCATCATTCTCTTTGTGAAAAACATTCCAAACTTTCTCTCCACTTTTTCTGGGTAAGGTCAGTCAGCTACTTGGATGACAGGGGAGGGAGGTGCTACCCTGACAATCGTCATCCCGCTACGTGTTAGCGGGATCTAGAGATACCGCGAATGAATCGCGGTATGACGGTCTGCAGCGGTATGACGTAGGGCTGCACTAGCTATATCATGCATTTTATTAACCGACACTATAAACAATATCCTTACAATTATGAGATTGAACCACAACTTGCTCAAGCGTTAAGCTGCTGCGTTTAGCGTCTTTACTGTGATTTTCCCCAAGAACATTTGTTCTTTCTCGTTTTATTTCCTCAATGAATTTCCCATTAACATCTTTAGGATCAATCTCTTCTTCAGAATATATAAGGTTAGTGCAATTTGTTTTTCTATAATAATGCACGCCAAGACATACAATTGATAATGCAAGTATACCAGAACCTATAAGTAATGATAATCCTATGTTATTAGTCAAAGGGTTTTGGTAAAATTTTTGTACACCATTAACACCATGTGTTGCAAGTAGCCCTAGAGGAAACGCTATATTTGCAGCAACTACACCAGTAAATAATGCAGTAAATATTGGTCTGTCGTTAATTACTGATTTTATTTTATTAGTTCTAGTAATTACTTTTTCGTCAATGTTAGTGAAGCCTTGTTTAGCTTCCCAAGCATTAAGTACAAAATTTGAATGAGTGCCATTGCTATATTCCAGTCTTACAGATTTTATAGCTTTATCTTTTGGCTGGTGCTCCAACACCTCAGCTAAAATTTTATCCGCATCTTTTTTTTGAATGGAATGTTCTTCAGTATCTATAAATTGCCTTGTTGCAAAAAATATTGGACCAATTGCAAGCAATGCAGCAAGTGCGATAACTGGTATAGTGATATATTTTGGGCTGTTTGTAAAAAATGCAATAAATTTTGCTTTATCTTGTAAATATAATAAAGCTGCAGATATACTGAGTATAATAGGACTTGCAGTAAAAATTATAAAGCCCTTCTGCTGCATGGAATACTTTGCTCTTGGCAAGAATCTGTTTGTTTTTTTATTTGTTGTGCCACCTACATCAGAATTTAGTGACAAAGACTCTTCAGAGTCATCTGTCTTATATGATGGTGGAGAAGTTGAAGGTACATTGCTAAGTTTGTTACTTGATTCTCTGCTTAACCGTGTTAATGTTTTATCAAGATCATCAGGATCATCAAATACTGTCTCTTGAGAAGGGGATCTGCTTAGAGTTGAATTTTGTGGCACGTCAACATGAGTTTCTTCACCTTTTGTTTCTTCTAGGGAAGGAGGTGATACTTGAGTCTCAAGAGTTAACGGATCTCTTGAATTAGCATTGCTGTTTTTTTTCTCTTTAAATTCTTCCTCTAACAAAGCTTCTAAAGCTGTATTTTCATCATTTTTTTTCGGAGTACTTGTCCTAAGTGCTGGTATTGGTAAAATTCCTGGTGTTATCTCGCCATCTTCACTTATTGATGTGGAAGAAATTAATGTTACTGTTTGTTCTTCATTTACTGGTCCAGGCATATTCACTCCAAAATTAATTACTATGCTGCATTGATTACGCTATAGTTATTAAGATATAGTAAATACCAATTTACGGATAATTATTAGTATAGAAATTGTCTATCAAAGATTCTTTCATTCAGAGGGTAATCTTTGTCAAAAAGCAAAGTTATTGTGTTTTCGTGGTCTTTTTGTATTTTTATCTGTGATATATTATGAAACTCCTTGTAATCTGATACTACAAGTGCTGGACGGTTTTTTGTGTCGTTAATGTCAATTTGTACGATTGTATCGTTTGATATTAACGCTCCATTCCAATGCCTTGGGTAATAGCTATTGATAGAAGTGAGTGCAAGTAAATTTGAATTTAGCGGCAAGATTGGGCCACCGGCAGAGAAGTTGTATGCAGTGCTGCCTGTGGGGGGAGATAATATTACTCCGTCCCCTCTAAATTTTTCTACTTTTAGCTTATCATTAATAGTAATATTCATCTCTACTATTTGGTTCGCTTTTCTAAAAACGTATACTTCGTTTACTGCTATGTAATGATATCTCTTGCCACTTGTGTCTGTTGCTTCCATTTTTAGCAAAGTTAACTGAGTTGAAGTTGCATGCTCTATATGATCAATTAAATCTTCACTGCAGCTAAAGCATTGATTCATCAAAAACCCAACATTGCCAGTGTTTATCCCATACACATGCATGTTTTTATTTTCTATGACGTAATTGTGCAAAGTGCGTAGCATAAAGCCATCACCGCCAACAACTATCAATAGATCGATTTCGGACTTATTTTCTTCTGTTATATTGATAAAATTAAGTTTCTTTAATAGTTTAGATACTTCCTGCGATTTTGGTGATGGAGAAGCAACATAGCCTATATTTTTGTATTTATGCATGCTTCAGTAAACTCTCTAAAACTTAAAGAGGAGGAGAATTAGAAAATGCTTCCATATTTATCGTTAAACTTAGCTAATTTGCTAGTTTTACTTGCTAACCCGCTTGTCAAACTTCCAGTCCATGCAGGGTGAGTAAGAGGATCTCTATCAAGTTTTACCCTATCTCCCTCCTTTCCATAAGTGGAACGAGTTTCAAACTCTTGACCGTCTGTCATAACTATAATAATTTTATGATAATTCATTGTTGTTTATAAACTTTTAGTCAGCTAATATTCTAGTGAACTTAATTCACTAAGTCAATCATTATTCTAAAATATTGACAAAAAATAAATAAAGTAGTATATTTAATAAGGAATAAATAATAACTATCATGATTTTTGCTTTCCCCGGTCAGGGCTCTCAGTTTGTAGGAATGGGAAAGAGCTTATATAGTGAGTTTTCTGTTGCAAGACAAGTATTTAATGAAGTAGATAGCATATTGGATGGAAAGCTGTCTCATTTAATCTTCAACGGTCCTATTGAAGAATTAACCATTACAGAAAACGCTCAGCCAGCTATAATGGCAGTATCAATTGCAATGCTACGTGTTATGGAGCATGTGTTTGGCAAATCTCTTTTCACTGATCACAATGTTAAATATGTTTGTGGGCATTCAGTTGGCGAATATACAGCGCTGTGTGCTGCAGGAGCGTTAACGCTTGAGTCTGCAATCAAGCTGCTGAAAGTTCGCAGCGAAGCAATGCATGAAGCTTCACTGAAATGTAAAGGCGGAATGGTTGCGTTGCTTGGAGCAGAGATAAATGAAGTGGAAGATATATTGAAATCAGTTCAAATTGACGGAATTTGTGAAATTGCAAACGATAACGGTGGCGGACAAGTGGTTATAAGTGGCACTAGAGAAGCTCTTGAAATGTTACCCGATTTATTCAAAAACTCGAGTGTGAGGAAACTAATTAAATTACAGGTTAGTGGGCCTTTTCATTCATCTCTTATGAAACCTGCTGATGAAAAAGTTTTGGAGTTTTTGAAGGGTATTAAAATAACCCGTCCTATAGTTCCTTTGATATCAAATGTTACAGCTAAAGAGGAGAGTGATCCCAAAGTTATAAAAACTTTACTCGCCAAGCAAGTTGTAAGCAGAGTGAAATGGAGAGAAATGGTTTTGTATATGTCAAGCCGTGGCATTAACAAATTTGTTGAAATTGGCCCTAATAAAGTTTTATCTAATTTGGTCAAAAGAATTGACCAATCTATCAGTACAAAAAATATAGATAGTATTGGTGATATTGACAGCTTCTTTAATGAATCATTAGTACTAACAGCGAAAAATTTAAAAGTTGGATTAAGTTAAAACACATCTATTTGATGTCATTCCGGTGCATAACGCTGCCTAGCTGGAATGACAGAGGGTAATGCAAGAAATCAACGAACTGCCTGTCATTTCGTTTGGTTTTTTAATTCCAAGTAGCTGTAAAATAGTAGGGGCAATGTCAGATAACCTTCCGTCTCTTAGTTTTAGATTATCGCAAGACACAATAAATGGCACTTTATTTAGAGTGTGTGCTGTATGAGGTGTATTATTTTCTTCATCGAACATACATTCCACGTTACCATGGTCTGCAGTAACAATTAATGCGGTGTTGCTTGACTTTTTAACAGCATTCAGCACTTTCGCAAGACAATCATCTACAGCTAGCACAGCTTTCTCGGCTGCTTTTATATTACCTGTATGCCCTACCATATCAGGATTAGCGTAATTTACAACTATCAGTGCGAATTCTTGGGAGTGAATTTTTTCTACAAGCTTTTCTGTGAGCTCGAAGGCTGACATTTCGGGCTGCAAATCGTAAGTTTGAACTTTTGGTGAGGGAATGAGTATTCTTTCTTCACCAGAGAAAGGTTCTTCTTTTCCACAATTGAAAAAGAAAGTCACATGAGCGTATTTCTCGGTTTCGGCGATACGTAATTGTCGTAATTTATTGTCTTCTATTGTTTGTCCTAGAGTATCAGCGAAAGAAGTAGGAGGAAAAATATAAGGAATTTTGAGATCTTCTTTATACTTCATCATACTTAAAATTGAAGAGAATTTTGCTACCTTAGCGTAATCTGTTTTGCCAAGCAAAATACTTGCTAATTGTATCATTCGATCAGCACGAAAGTTAGCCAACAGCACTCCATCTTCTGGTTTTATACCTTGATAATCACCTATTACTGCGGGCCTGATAAACTCATCAGTTATGTTATTTTGATAGTTATTCTCAATCAACGATACTGCATTATCATGACAAGGTGCCTTTGCAAATGCGATAGCCTCATAAGCTTCGATTGTTCTCTTCCACCTGTTGTCACGGTCCATAGCATAGTAACGCCCAGAAACAGTAGCAATTCTTGTGTCATTTCCCTTTATACTCTTTGTAAATTCTTGAATGCATTTTTTTCCTGAATTTGGCAATGTGTCTCTGCCATCTAAAAATGCATGTATCACCACTTTTATTCCATGCTGTGATATTTTATTTGCTAAAGTTGAAATATGCTTTTGATGCGAATGAACACCACCATCGGACACCAATCCCATTATATGGCATACTCCGTTCTTACTTTTTAGATCATTAATAAAACTTTGTAGATTTACATTGTTTTCTATTGTTCCAATCTCTTGATTAATGCGCTGAAGGCTTTGTATTACCACTCTACCACTGCCAATATTCATATGGCCAACTTCTGAGTTACCTATTTGACCACCAGGTAACCCCACATCAGCTCCACAGGCGGATAAACTGCATTTTGGATAATTAGAGCTAATATATTGCCAACAGGGTGGATTTGCGTTGCTGATAGCGTTGTATTTATTATTCTCTATTCCATTTCCCCAGCCATCTAGTATACATAAAACCACTGATTTAATGTTCATATAAAATCAACACTAGAATTTCACAGAGAAGAGCTCCCCGGGCCGGACTCGAACCAGCGACCAATTGGTTAACAGCCAACTGCTCTACCACTGAGCTACCGAGGAATAAACCGTTTTTAATTTACCATGTTGAACGTTGGTTGTAAACGTTTTTTGTGTAGACTTTAAGTCCAACTGACCCATAGAAACAAAAAAACTTACTTGACAAACTCCGCCAGCCCTCTTATCATGAGACTGAAGCTATTGTATTTGCTTTCGCCAATCTGCAGATTAAAAGGTAAGGATTACTTAATGTATCGGCGTCTTATNNNNAATTTTTTGCAGTATATAGATACTGTATGTCTTTACAAAACTTCATCTACATCTAGATTTTTATCTAAATAAACTGAACGCGCTTATAAAGCGTTACAAGACATCAAAAAATGCCAATACTCGACAGAGATAGTAAAAGACTA
>NZ_JAPQLM010000136.1:0-6541 GCF_028981765.1 Wolbachia endosymbiont of Drosophila seguyi | reverse complement strand
TATCAGCTTATAAGGACATACTACTTAATAATGTCAATCCAAAAGATATAAAACCACTCAGTGAAGAGAATTTTTCTCAGTTTTTACTTTCTATGTTTAAAGAAATTAGAGAGCAAGGCTTAGCTAGAGAAGAGAAATTAAATAATGATAAAATACAACAAATAATAACCAAGTGTGTAGCTGATATACGTGGTACAGAAGCTAAAGATTCATCCATAAAGTTTGTATTGGAAATGCTGCTGCTGCTAATTGGAGGGATCAAAATAGACCCAAAAAATATTTCTGGCTCCTTTATGGATGGGATGAAAGAAAAAATACCATTCTTAGGTAAAGACAAGAAAGAAGAGGATGAACCACCACTCAGTGATGAAGAGATGGTAACAACGCTCTTAAGCAAGATCTTTTTTCCTGTCCTTCTTTCCACTATTCCAATGTTAATTTTTGGTCCTACTACACTCGGAGTAGTTCTTACTGCTATCGGCACAATATTTGCCATAAAAGGAGGAGTGGAGGTTCTTTTTTCAAATAACAAAAAAGGTACTTTGTATGACCCTAGCTCACAAGATAAAGATGATACAGAAAAGAGAGCAAAACTGAATGGAAAAATTCTCGAGGGCATTGATGATATTTTAAAAACCCCAGTTACAGAAGTTGAGAAAGGCACCTCTGTTTCTGAACAAATTTCCCAAGGAAAAGAAAAGAGTGAACAACAGCCTGTTCCTGAGCAAATTTCCCAGGTAGGAAACGAAAAAAGTGAGCAGCACGATCAATCTTGGACAGGAAAGGAAAACAAACGAAGGGAAAAACCACAGAGCAGCAAAGGTAAGACTACTCAGGTTTGCTAAAAGTGAATTGTGTAAGAGATCTGCTATTATTCTATAGCACATACAACAGGAGTATGGTCAGACGGATTTTCTAGCTTACGCAATCTATCATCTATGTAGCATGTTTCCAATTTATCTACAGCTTGTGGTGATAACAGCATATAATCTATTCGCATTCCTTGATTATTTCTGAGTGAATTGCCTTGATAATGCCACCAAGTGAATTGTTGCAAATTTGGGTGAGATATTCTAAACGCATCTTTAAACCCAAGATTCAAGATCGCTCTTAACTTCTCACGTTCTCTTATATGAAAGCACACTTGGCCATTCAATAAGTTTGAATCAAAAACATCAATTTCATCCGGTGCAATATTATAATCGCCAGCTATAATAGTTAACTCTTCATTCTTCAACAAAGTGCTCATCCTTTCATATAGGTTATCAAAAAACTTGAGTTTATATTCAAATGCGTGAGAGTCCGGGCTTTGACCGTTTGGCACGTATACACTTCCTACCCTTATCTTACTATTGGTATACTTTATCACGCACTCTATATAACGTGCTTCTTGATGACTTTCCACAATGTCAATTTTAAACTTCTCCAGTATCGGATATTTAGATAAAACACAAACGCCATTTCTTGCAACTTGTCCATAGATAGCATATTCATATCCTAACTTTTCTATCTCCGCATAAGGAAATTGCTCTTCCGTACATTTTATCTCTTGCAGCAAAACTATATCTATCTGACTATCAACTATAAAACTACAAAGTTGGTTAACTCTTTTACGTATGGAGTTTACATTCCAAGTTGCAATCTTTAGCATCAGCAATCCTTATTAATTATATCAATTAAACTCTCCCCAGTAGGCAACCTCGATGTTATAATTTTTTTCCACTTGATTAACTTTAAACTATCAGCAATGTTTTTACTCATGGTATATGCAACTGTATTATTCATCACATGAGATAGCCCACTTTTTAGAACTAATGAACAAAATACCCTTGCTGTCTGTGAGGAAAAAAAAGCAACACTACCAATTTTACCATCCAACAGTAAATTTTTACACCTATTAGTTAGACTCCTTTTAATGATTGTTTTATAGAGTACAACTTCTCTTACGTTAAAATCTTCTTCAGATAATCTCTTTTTTAGGTCACATGATACTTCTTGTCCTCTTATATATAAGAACTTTATTGCACTTGAATAGTGAGCTTTTATGAATGATATCAGACCATCAACGTTGCTGTCTGCTGAGATTATATCAGAAAATCCCAAATTTTTTGCAGCCTGCATGGTTGAATTACCAACTGTAATAATCGGAAAGTCATCCACTTTGCATATTTGACTAAAAGCCTTTACACTGTTTTTACTTGTGGATATTACAACGTCAAATTCGTGTGCAGATATATCAGGATTTAAGTACTTTATTGTGAATACTGGTTCTATATAAACTTTGTATCCATACTTTCTCAATATATTTCTTGTATTGAACGAATCCAATAAAGGCCTCGTTAATAAAATAGACTTCATTCTGATTTATTTCACTACTAGTAAAATAGTACCCTTTATACACAAATTACTGAATAAAAACTTTTATTTTGATAGCTTGAGCAATTATTCAAGTAATTTATGTGGAAGTAGGAGTACTAAGCGCTCCTACCCCAATAAGCCCACAATTTCTGCTTACACTTTTTTGACGCTAATTACATCGAACTCTTTTGAATGGCTTCCTTCAGTGGAATTATATAGCTAATATGCCTGTATAAGTTAAATAAGTTAATACTTAAGCTTGTACTCTTGCAGTATTTGAAGAGAGATTCTCAAGGACGTTTTTTGTCTGTGGTTCACTAATCATAGTTTGAACGATATTAGCTGCCATAATAACACAGCCTAGAATAAAAAAAGGCGTAGAAACAAAATAAATAACAGAAGACTCAAAAAGCGACATAGATGCAATACCTCCTATTAGAAATGAAGCACTGGATGCTATATCAAGATAGATCTTTGTTAACTTTTTTTGTCCTGGAGTGTTTTTTATGCCAGATTTCTTATTAAGATTCTGTTGTCGGGAATGATCATTTAGTGACCATATATTTAAAGCAAACGAAAGTGCACTGAATATAGTGCCGGCAATACTAAAATACAGACTTAAGACAGGAATATTCAAGACCAATGCCGCTATGTATCCAATGAAAGAGATAGTAGATAGTGTAGTAACTAAGCGTTTCGAGTAAGTTCGTACCTTCTTTCTGTAGGCTAACTTATCTTTTTCACCATACATAGCATAAATATTACCTAATATGTTATATTATAACATTAATTAATTCAATAAGCAATATGGAAGCTAAGAGTGCCCGAGAGAAGACTTGAACTTCCACAACTTAAAAAGTTACTAGCACCTGAAGCTAGCGCGTCTACCAATTCCGCCACCCGGGCTTTTTATGGTTTACTATGTTAAAGTTAAATAATATACTTAAACAATTTTTAGTTCAAAGGTAATGCCAAATCTAGATCAAATATTTTTTGCTCAAAACAATGTTAATATTAATAACGTATATAAAATAGTCAATAACGCTTTGAGCAATAGCGATGGTGGTGAGCTGTTTCTAGAATTTTGCCAGTCGGAGTCCCTGGTTTTTGAGGATAACATATTAAAACACATGGACTTGAATACTAGAAGGGGATTTGGTTTAAGGTCTTTTTGTGAAGATAGTACATCTTTCGTTTGTTCTTCTGAGATCAGCGAAAAAGAAATTAGTAATGCTGCTTCTATGGTAAAAAGCTCAGTGTCTTTAAACAAGACAAATTCAATAAATTTAAACGAAGAGACAAAAAGCCTATATTCGAGGATTAACCCTATAAATGAAATGGATCTGAATTCAAAGATTAAGCTACTCAATGAGGTTAATGAGTATGTAAGGTCCAAAAATAACTGCGTGAAGCAAGTAAAAATAACTCTAAGTGGAGAATGGCAAGTTGTACAAATAATAAAGGGTGATCACAGATTAAGCGATATCAGGCCTCTGGTACGTTTTAATGTGCTAGTCATTGTAGAAAAAGATGGCCGTACCGAAAGAGGTTCTGCAGGGCATGGTGGAAGGGACTCTTATAGTAAGTTTATTTCTGAGAAAAAGTGGAAAGAAGTTGCAAACCAAGCGTTAGAACAAGCACTGGTAAATCTTGAAGCAATTCCAACTCCAGCCGGAGAAATGACAGTCGTTTTAGGTCCAGGCTGGCCAGGAATATTGTTACACGAAGCCGTGGGTCATGGACTTGAGGGCGACTTCAATCGCAAAAAAGTCTCAGCATTTTCAAATTCTGTGGGTAAACAAGTAGCAGCTAGTGACATCACAGTAGTTGATGACGGAACTCTGCCCAATTTGCGCGGCTCTATCAGCGTAGACGATGAAGGCACTCCACCCAGTTATAATATATTGATAGAGGATGGGATCCTAAAAGGATACATGCAGGATCATATGAACGCTAAACTCATGGGTGTAAGCCCAACTGGTAATGGTAGAAGAGAAAGTTATAAAGAAGTTATTATGCCGCGCATGACAAACACCTATATGTTGCCCGGAAAGTATACACCGAAGGAAATAATATCTAGCGTAAAGAAAGGTCTATATGCAGTAAATTTCGGTGGTGGGCAGGTTGATATAACGTCAGGAAAATTTGTTTTTTCATCTTCGGAAGCTTACCTAATAGAAAATGGCAAAATTACACAGCCAGTAAAAGGAGCAACACTAATTGGTGACGGTCCAACAGTGTTGAAAAAAGTATCTATGGTTGGTAATGACTTAAAGTTAGATCCTGGTGTTGGCACATGCTCGAAAGATGGACAAAATGTGCCCGTTGGAGTTGGTCAGCCGACACTCAAAGTCGACGCAATAACTGTTGGTGGAACTGAGATATAGATAAGGGCTAAAACGGATTCCAGCGCACGGCGCACAGCTGTACAAACATTATGATTTGGAAGCAATTGCCACCAATAGGGTGTCATCCCAGTGTCTGGGCACTGCCTTTGTGTTTGAGGCAAAACTGGCTATAACATTTAACACACTGCTTTCGCAAATAAATGTTCGTACAGTTATGTGTCAGCTACTTGGATGACACTTTTGTACTTGATGCAAGATTATATCTTGAAAAAATTAAGTTTTAATGCTATAAAATGATTGTAAATTTTGTCTCCGTGGTAGCTTTATGAATGTTGAAAGTAAAAAAATACACGATGCTAAAATAAAATTACCAATATTTCTTGATTATCAATCTACTACTAAAGTAGATCCCCGTGTTTTAGAGGTGATGATACCTTACTTTGGTGAGTTCAGCAATGCACACTCTCGCAGCCATTCATTTGGTTGGACTGCTGAAGAAGCAGTGGAAAAAGCAAGGAAACACATCGCTGATCTGGTGAACGCAGATAGCAAAGAAATTATCTTTACCTCAGGTGCAACTGAGTCAAATAATACGGCAATCAAGGGCGTTGCTCACTTTTATAAAAATAAAGGAAATCATATAATCACTGTCTGCACGGAGCATAAGTGTGTTCTGGATTCTTGTCGGCATCTGGAAAATGAAGGCTTTAAAGTTACATATTTGCCTGTTAAGCAAAACGGAATTATAGATTTATCAAAGCTTGAGGAAGCAATTACTGATAAAACAATTTTGATTTCAGTAATGATGGTAAATAATGAAATCGGAGTAATTCAGCCTGTAAAGGAGATTGGTAAAATATGCAGAAAGCATAATATATTTTTCCATACAGATGCAGCTCAAAGCTTTGGAAAAGTTCCAATTGATGTTAATGAGATGTGCATTGATCTTATGAGTCTCTCTAGCCACAAAATTTATGGACCTATGGGAATAGGCGCATTATATGTACGTAGAAAGAATCCTCGTGTTAGGCTGATACCACTAATTAGTGGTGGTGGACAGGAAAGAGGCATGCGTTCTGGAACAGTTCCAACACCTCTTGCAGTTGGTTTTGGTGAAGCGGCACGTATTGCTAGAGAAGAAATGAAAAAAGAAACAACTAGAGTGGAAGAATTAAGGGATATTTTGTATAACAAGATAAAAGAAGCGTTTCCTGATATCGTTTTAAATGGTGATTATGAAAATAGAATTCCTGGCAACCTAAACTTGAGCTTTCCCTATGTTGAGGGTGAGTCTCTCATCATGGCAATCAAGGATTTAGCAGTAAGTTCTGGTTCTGCGTGCACGTCTGCGTCTCTTGAGCCTTCCTATGTAGTACGGTCGCTAAATAATGGCCATGACCTTGAGCATTCATCAATTAGATTTGGCCTAGGCCGATTTACAACTAGAGAAGAAGTTTTGTATGCAGCAGATCTTGTTGCTAAAAATGTTGGCCGACTGAGAGAAATGAGCCCACTTTGGGAGATGGTACAAGAAGGAGTAGATTTGAACACCGTGAAATGGGACTCTCATTAAATGTATCCGTTCCAACTGCAAATGCACTTTGAAATTACTCTGTACCGTTCACACTTAATTCTTCAATCTCACTAATAGAAAGGCCAGTAAATTTGACAATAGTGTTGACATCAACATTGTTAGCCAGCATTGCTTTTGCGACTTCGATTTTTCCTTCAATTTTCCCTTCCTCTTTACCGATTTTGATGCCTCTTTCTTCGCCAATTTGGATGCCTTTTTCAGTAGCAAGGTCAAGTCTGTATTCAAGAATGGCTTCTTCTTT
>NZ_JAPQLM010000135.1:0-5791 GCF_028981765.1 Wolbachia endosymbiont of Drosophila seguyi | reverse complement strand
TGTATGGTGGGGTGCGACACGAAAGTCGTGATTTTGTGGTGGTTAAATTCCATCTTCCCTAAACATCAGGGATAAAGTATGTCTCACATTTTAGAAAGTGGCAACTTCTGGGATGCAAGCATGAGACAAAAGCAGGTAATACTAAACCTTATGGTAAATCCCTGCGAACAGAGTTGGATAAGGTTACGAAAGGAACTTATGTTTGAATTGTCGTCAACATGAATATGCGAAATAAGGTTGATACGCATAGACCAAAATGGTAGAAGCGCAAAGAGGAATCAAGATCCTACCACTTGATTATGGATGTTCTCAGCTTCCGGCAAAAAAGTAAGAACCTAAGTCCAACATGAAACAAAATCATGGAACGGAGTAACCGCATAGATGCTCTTATATTTATTTAGATATAAGCAGGTAGCCAACCGTAAGCTTCTATGTGGAAGGATTGTTTAAGAAGCTAACGCCCAAAGTAATATTTGGGATATGCAGACGTAAACACTGTAATTTGGAAGGTAAAGTTATGAGTAGTAGTGAATATGTTATGAGCCAACAAAATGTTAGGTATGAATGGAATGAAATTTCTTGGCGTAAGCTGGAGAAATCTTCATTTAAGCTACAAAAACGAATTTACCAAGCTTCTAAATGTAATGATGTCAAAAAGATGCATAATCTTCAGAGATTATTACTCAAATCAACAAGTGCAAGAATGCTCGCAGTTAGAAGAGTAACACAGGACAATAGAGGGAAAAAGACTGCAGGTATTGATGGGAAAGCCAATCTCGACCAAAAAGAAAGAATGCAATTAGCAAATTCTATGGATTTAAGAGGAAGAGCAAAACCATCAAGACGAGTCTGGATACCAAAACCTGGCAAGCCATTGGAGCGTCGTCCCCTTGGTATTCCCACTATATCGTGTCGAGCAAAACAAACACTTGTAAAAATGGCGTTGGAACCTGAATGGGAAGCAAAATTTGAGCCGAACACTTATGGTTTTAGACCTGGTAGATCTTGTCACGATGCTATGAAGGCCATATTCAATGCACTAAGTCAGAAAACAGCATATTGTTTAGATGCTGATATTTCAGGATGTTTCGATAATATTAAACACTATGCATTGCTTGAAAAACTCAATACCACACCAACATTAAGAAAAACAATAAAAGGATGGTTGAGAGCAGGAGTAATAGAAAATAGAATCTTCCAGCCAACTAAGAGTGGTACAATTCAAGGAGGAACTATCTCTCCATTATTGGCTTGTATAGCATTACACGGTATGGAACAATATATTAAAGAAGCATTAAAAAGTGAACTTTTTCTATATAGAAGAAGAAAGTATGGTACAGCATCGCAGCAACGGGCACAACAAGCTCTTAGTATAATTTTTTATGCTGATGATTTTGTTGTTATACATGAGAGTGAGGAGATCCTTATTAAGGCAAAGGTACTAATCGAAGAATGGTTAAAAATCATTGGACTAGAACTAAAACCTTCAAAAACAAGGATTTCCCATACTTTAGAAGGGGATAAACCAGGATTTGATTTTCTTGGATTTTCAATAAGACACTACCTAACAAGAAATAATAAGAAAGGTTACAAGTTATTAATCAAACCAAGTCGTGAATCTATAAAACAGCATAATTTCATTATCAAACATAAGATTAGAAAATTGAGGGGAGCAACACAAGAAATAGTAATTAAAGTACTTAATCCAATTATTAGAGGATGGAGTCAATATTACTCTTGTGTAGTTTCAAGTGAAACATTTAATCTTATCGACAGTGTAATGTTCAGAAAACTTTGGAAGTGGGCGTTATATAAACACCCAAACAAAGGAAAATGCTGGATCAAAAGAAAGTACTTCAAGAAGTATGGTAATGATAATTGGCGATTTATGACAAGTAACGAAGTGAATCTTATAAGACACGGAGATCATGTTATTAAGCGACATATCAAAGTGAAAGGAACCAAATCTCCATACGATGGTGATTGGGTTTACTGGGGGAATCGTCTTAATAGAATACTAGATAAATCACCGAGAGTAATAAAGCTGTTGAAGTTACAACAAGGCAAATGTGATCAATGTCAACTTTGGTTCAAGAGTGATGATATTCTAGAAATACACCATAAAGACCAAAATAGGAAAAATAATATGATCAAAAATTTATTATTATTACATGGACATTGTCACGATATTTTACACAGGAAGTGTGCATGACAAGCACCAAATTGCAGAGGAGCCGTATGACGGTAACCTGTCACGTACGGTTCTGCAGTCGAGTGGGGAGAGGTGACTTTCTCCACTTAGATAACTGGAAAAAAGATAGTAGAAGAGTTAATAAAAGCAGGGGCAGAAATAAACCTGGTAAGTATATCAGGATTTAGCCCAATGTATTACGCAAGTGATGAAGAGACAAGGGAGGTATTAAAGAAAAAAGGAGGAAAAATAGTGAACAAACAGAGGGAGTTAATGGAAAAAATAAGTAAGGTATCGGAAAAGCAGGTGGTAAATGGTGGAAAGAAGCTAAATGATGTGGAGGAAAGGGCTGTAGATGTTTGCAGACTTTTTGTGAGGAAATAAGAGGCTAAATATATGGAAAAAATAGAAGAGAAAAGCTGGCAACAGCAGGAGAGGAATTGCTATTATTTAACAGATTAAATATATAGATTTATATCTTAATATAATATGCTGAAAAAATGTGTATATTTTGTAAAAAAAACTTGCTTTTTATGCCAAAACAGCCCTAAGTGAAAAAGTAGCTGGTAAACAAACAAAGTTTGCTAAGCGCTAAAGTGAGCCAAATTGGAGCCACTTTATATTGCATTAATAGCTGAGGAACTTATGGTAAAATTTAGTAAGAAAGAAAGAGAAGAATTTAATAAGTCGTGGAAAGAAGTATTAGATAACTCAATAGAAAATATTAACAAAAAAGACACAAAAGGAAGGACGATACTACATTACGCGGTGGGAATGCCAGATCCGAAAAAAGTGAAATTATTAATCAAAAAGGGAGCAGATGTAGATGCAGCAGATGCCGGGAAATATAGACCACTACACCTAGCAGTGATGGGGCAACGTCTAGAAAATACAAAAGAGCTGATAAAGGCAGGAGTCGATGTAAACGCAGTGGAACGAAGTAGCAAATTTGCCGCGTTACACCTTGCGTGCATGGTAGCAGAGATAAAAATAGTAGAAGAGCTAGTAAAAGCGGGAGGGAATGTGGAACAAAAAGATAAATTTGGCAAGACCCCAATGGATTATGTGAGAAATAATAAAGAGATAAAAGAAGTGTTAGAGAACGTAAAAATGGCAAATAAACAGAGGGAATTTATAGAAAGAATAAGAGTTGTATCGGAAAGTACAGCAGCAGGTGTGATAGTAGCAAAAGAAGAGGTGAAAGAGCTAGAAACTATGGATGAAAAAGTGCTATGAGCCGCAACTTTTTTTTAAATTCAGAAGCTAGAATGGAAGGAATAGAAAAGAAAGTATTGAATTTAGAGAAAAAAGCGTTGGAAGAGGTGAGGAAAATATGGAAAAAGGTATATGGAGAAGGAGCGCCTAGATACTCAAAGAAATACCTGATACCAAGATTAGCTTATAGAATGCAGGAAAAAGCGTACGGAGAAATATCAAGAAAAGGGGCAAAAAGACTAGAATACCTGGCAGATCGACTAGAGAAGGGAAAAAGGATAAGTAGCGATAAATTACCAGTAGAAGGAACAGAATTAATACTAGAGAGAGGAGAAGAGACGCATGCAGTAATGGTAACAGATAAGGGTTTAATCTACAGAGAAGGATTTTATACGTCATTATCAGCAGTAGCAGGAAAAATAATGGGAATGAGCTATAATGGACCTTTATTATTCGGGATGCGTGATAAAAATGGGAGCTGAAGAGGAGAAAATGCTAAAAGAGGTAAGGTGCGCGATATATACAAGAAAATCAAATGAGGATGGACTAGAACAAAAGTTTAATAGTCTTGATGCGCAACGAGTAGCATGTGAGAAGTACGTAAAGAGCAAAGAAGGCTGGGTAGTATTGGCCACAAGGTACGATGATGGCGGCTATTCAGGAAAAAACTTAGAAAGACCAGCAATAAAGGAATTGTTTGAAGATGTAAAAAAAGGAGAAGTAGATTGTGTAGTAGTATATACATTAGACAGGCTATCAAGGGAGACAAAAGACAGCATCGAAGTAACGTCATTTTTTAGAAGGCATAGAGTAAATTTTGTAGCAGTAACGCAGATATTTGACAATAATACGCCAATGGGAAAGTTCGTGCAAACGGTATTGTCAGGAGCAGCACAGCTAGAAAGAGAGATGATAGTAGAGAGAGTAAAAAATAAAATAGCAACATCAAAAGAACACGGACTATGGATGGGAGGAACTTTGCCGCTTGGATATGATGTAAAAGATAAAGAATTAATAATAAATGAAAAAGAAGCAAGGACAGTGAAGCATATATTTGAAAGATATTTGGAGCTAAAATCAATGGCAGAATTGGCAAGGGAGTTAAATAGAGAAGGTTACAGAACAAAATCAGATATCTTTAAAAAAGCAACAGTGAGAAGGATAGTAACAAATCCAATATATATGGGAAAGATAAGACATTATGAGAAAGAGTATGAGGGAAAGCACGATGCGATAATAGAAGAAGAAAAATGGCAAAAAGCGCAGGAATTGATAAGGAATCAACCATATAGAAAAGCAAGATATGAAGAGGCGCTACTAAAGGGAATAATTAAGTGCAAGAGCTGTGAAGTAAATATGACGCTGACGTATGCAAAAAAAGAGAATAAGAGATATCGATATTACGTATGCAATAATCATTTAAGGGGAAAAGGTTGTGAATCAATAAACAGGACTATAGTAGCTGGGGAAATAGAAAAAGAAGCAATGAAGAAAGTAGAAGATTTATATGAAAAATGTGGAGAAAAAGCAGAAGAGTGGAAAAATTTAAGTTTTGGAAAGCAGAAAGAAGTAGTGAAAAAGTTAATAAAAGGAGTAATGGTAAAAGAAGATGGAATAGAGTTATGTTCTGAATCAGAGGAAAAATTTATACCAATAAAGAAGAAGGGAAATAAATGCACAGTAATTGAGCCAGAAGGTAAAACAAACAATGCGTTACTCAAAGCAGTGGTGAGAGCCCATCTGTGGAAACGTCAACTAGAAGAGGGAAAATATGCAAATATAAAAGAGCTGAGTGCCAAAATTAATATAGGTACAAGACGTATACAGCAAATTTTAAGGTTAAATTATTTAGCTCCAAAAATAAAAGAAGATGTAATAAATGGAAGACAGCCAAGTAATTTGAGGCTAGCTGATTTAAGAGAAATACCGATGTTGTGGGGTGAGCAATTAGAAAGATTCTACGGGTTAGAGTTTTATAACAGTAGTTTGCTTGAAAGGCGAAAAACAGGATAGAAGATTTAGGTAATTGCTAATGTGTAATAGTTTAGACTACTGCTTTCTCAGCGAGAAAATATATAGAACATTAATAATTGCGTGTTAAGGTAAGCTTTATTTTGTTAAAGGAGCTAGATTGTGACTACAGACTGTAAAGAAGAGATGAGAAACTGTATCTCTAAATATAGAGAAGAACTTGCTGAAAATAAAATGGCAATAAAGGAAGTGTTGGTTGGTAATGGAATTAATAACATAAGTGATCACTTTTATAATGGTGATAAAGTTTGCGATAAAGAGAGATTTAATGAGGGAAATGAGTGTCAAGATACAAAATATGGTACACGTCAAACAGACTATACGTATGATGAGTGGAAGCAAAAAACGGAAAAA
>NZ_JAPQLM010000134.1:0-3530 GCF_028981765.1 Wolbachia endosymbiont of Drosophila seguyi | reverse complement strand
GCTTGTAATATGCGAAAAACCTTATGTTCACCAAAAAGTTGATCTTCCGGAAATTAGGCCTTATGTAGTAATTGGAACATGGTCGTTGTTGGAGATGCAGAAAAAGAAAAAGTAGCAAGTTACCAGAAGGTGTTACGCCAGATACATTTGGTCCAAGGGTTAAGTCTATAATTGCAGCACTCAGCGAATTTTACAAAAACTCAAAGCGTGAAGTGGCTAGTATCATAAATGACATTTTTAATTTGAACATAAGTGTTGGCAGCATATCAAATCTTACTATTACCCACAAATATGAGGTTCGTGAGCAAGTCGCCATCCTTCTGCTAAATCAAAGAGACGTTTATATCCTTTCCAAAGAGTAATTGGTCCTGGTTTTGGGTCATTTTTTCTTGCTAAATGGCCTCCAAGTTCATGAAACAGCTTCTTTTATGTTGGGAACTACACTTGGACATGGTTTTCTGTGTATTTTAACGTATAAAACTTTCCATTCTTCTTCAGCTAATAAGGTAGTACATGGTAATGTTGGGTTAGCTCTTGCAATTGATGTAATAAAGAAGATCCTCCAAGCAATAATACTCATAACTGTTAGATATCTCATTAGTCTTTCTGCTATTCCAAGCCTACATTCTTCAACTTTGAGACCGGATTTAAAATTTTATGTAATATCTCTATTTTCCATCTAAGGCAATTGTCAGTTAAAAACGTGATATAAAAGAGATAAGAGAGAAAGATAACCCTGCTCACTAGGAATAGCGGGCGTGCGCGACTGAAAGGAAATTGGTATTACAACCGTTGGTATCAAGGTACGCTAGCCCTATCTCTCGATACGTTTGAATAGTTGCTTGGGACATATATATGCACCCGTTTACAATCTTAAATTAACTAAAACTATCGAGGTTTATTATGGTTACATCTTATCAAAATTTTATTGGCATTGACATCGGAAAATTTAAAAATATCGTTGCAATTCACAAACAGAAGAATGCTGTCGAATTTGATAATAATGCTTCTGGTTGGCAACAATTATTTCAAGAGTTTTCAGATATTCTACCTAATGCTTTAGTGACTTTAGAAAATACAGGGAAATATGAGCTTGGCTTATCACATTTTCTTACCGACAAAAATATTGCCGTGCATCGAGCTAATACTCGTAAAGTAAAAAGCTTTATTTTATCTCACGAAACTTTAGCAAAGTCTAGATGCAAGAGCTCTTGCTCAATATGGATTTGAACGCCATAGAACTATCTCTCTATTTGTACCTACCTCTACAGAACAATCAACTTTGGCTGCACTTTGTCAACGTCGTGATGATATTACGCAAATGAGAACTCAAGAAAAATGCAGACTTGAAGCACCGGAAAATGATCATATAAAAGAAAGCTGTCAAAAGACCATTGAGTTTTTCGATAGTCAAATAAACGAACTCAATGATACTATACAAAAGATTATTGATGAAAGCCGCGCATTACAACAACGCCAAAAAATTCTTAAAACAGTTCCTGGAAAAGTTATCACAAGATTTTTTGTGTTTAATGCCAGAGCTTGGTTACTTAAATAGAAAAGAAGTAGCAAGTCTTGCCGGAGTTGCACCGCATCCAAAAGAAAGTGGTAAAGCTGTTGGTTACCGAAGGATTACAGGTGGTAGAAGTAACGTTCGTTCAAAGCTCTTTACAGCCGCTATGGCTGCTACAAGGTCAAAATCTATACTTGGCGCCTTTTATTCTAAGCTTGTTGAAAGTGGTAAGAAGAAGATGGTGGCTATAACAGCCCTAATGCGTAAAATTATAGTAATTGCTAATACAAGACTTAAAGAAGCAATTAATTTGCATACTTAAAAATCTTCACAACGGTAACTGAAATTGGCTAATGAATATGTGCGTCCACACAGACTTAAAGCACATATTCATTAGCTTAAGCAGAAATTGCTGTGGTAGCTGTTTGATATAAAATTCTATTTCTATGACAAACGGGTTTTTATTGCCCATATAATTTGCAAAATTACACAAATAAAAAAATTTTTAAAAAACATAGTTGATACCAACTAATTTTTTCAACAGCTTCATCGAAAGTATTAACTGAAAGATTCGTTAATAGCATCCATTCTAGCGGTTTTTTTTAAGGGAAGGGGAGTTTTCTCAACAACATAAACTGCATAAAGTGGTAATTTAGGTAGTTCTTCCGTCTTATGCCTAATATTATTCTTAGATGGATTCATCATAAACTTTCCAAATCTAACTTCCAAACGTGCTGTTCTTTTTGGCTTATTATCTTTTACAGGAACTTCAACTTCTACCGTACCTGCACAATGAGAGGATTTAATAAATGCCCATAACTTCTGCTCACCTTTTTCAGGATATCGAGATTTTCTATTTACCGCTCTATCTCTGCATGCTCTAACTAGCACTGCCGAATTAAGATTATGTGCAAGCTCAAAAAAGTCATATATATCTGCTTCTCTATCGCATACAGTTATAGTCTCAGTTTGAGTTGGATCAATAATATTATTTGTTTTTCTTAAAGTTTCCAACCACTTTACGCTTTCTTTATCTTCAATGCGATCGCTCTTTTTTTTAAGGTTCTCAGTTTCTTCAGGTCTTGAATAAACTTTTTGATCTAGTATCCCTAGTACCAAACCTTCTATACTAACGGCAAGAGCTGTATGCATTATAATACCTTTTGCAGTATCATAACTGGACAAATTTGCTAATCCGCTTGTTTTTTTATGGTTATTATATACAATGTAACTGGTATCTTGAATGACAAGAACCCTCTTGTGAGCTTTTGTTCTCTCAACCGTCTTATTAATATGTGTAGCTAAAATATCACTTTCTTTTACATTCTCATTTTGAAAAAAACGTTATGCTGTTTTTGCTTCTGACCAACTTTCACATGCTTGATTAATCTAACTTTCAGGTAATTTTGTCAAACATATCAGCAATCTTTACTAATCGCTCAGTTAACCTTTTATCTCCAAATTCATTTTTAGCCCATTCACTACTTTTACTTGCCATTTTACACCCTCAATATTTGCAAACTTTAATATTGTAATATTTTACTTTTTAGTCCATTTATATTTGTGGGTAATAGTAAGGAATGACACCGTCTTGGATGGAAACCAGTGTCAGCTACTTTCATGACACCATCACAAGGTGAAACTGGATCCCAGTGGGCTTTGTTGCATCGCTCAAGCGAAAAGAACTGGCAGTTACTGACAAAATTCATTATAAATAGCCATTTAACTGTTGAAGAAAAAATATGCCACAAAAAATGAGAGTCAGTAACTGCCATGAATATAACAAATTTCTCCAAGAAAGAGGAAGCATTTTTTGTTATATCAATGACGCCATAGAAAATTGGTACGAGAATTGTCCAAAAATGCAGGGCGGCAACTATATTTATAGTGATAAAGTTGTGATTTTGGTGCATATAATCGTCAGTTTCTTTAGAATTGGTTTAAGACAAACAGTCGGGTTTATAAAAGGGTATTTGCAACAAATAGGAAGAGATTTGCAGCTATTCACAAGCATCAA
>NZ_JAPQLM010000133.1:0-10532 GCF_028981765.1 Wolbachia endosymbiont of Drosophila seguyi | reverse complement strand
TATTTCCTGTAGTATAAAATATTTCTTGGTTACTTAATAGTTTATCAATTTCATCGTTTGTAAGTAACTGTTCATAATCATAATCTTGAGTGTTAAAATTACTGAATATTATTCTGCCGTTTTGATCATACAGTATTAAGCTGAAATCCTTTACTTTGCTCACTGATTGTAATAATTCAGCACGTAGTTTTACTAGTTGGTTTATGTAGTCAAAATTTTTGTATTTAATGTGATGCTTTTCTATTAGTAAATAATGGTATTTTTTTATTATGCCATTTTCCAGTACGCTTTTTAAGTTTACACTTGAATCACGGTAAGAAGAAAGGAAATTACTCCTTAGTAAATGATTACAATACATCACACTGAATAAAATCATAAAGATCGATGAGAGTAATACAATAACTTTTGTGTATTTGTTTTTCTTCAACGCAGAAAACATCAATTTACCTAGCTTATACATATCCTTCTTATTGTGAAACAACGGTTTTTATGTTATTAATAATAAAATTTAGCATATAATATTTTATGACAATTTCTCCTATTTTGCCAGTTTATTCTCCTGTTAATATAAATTTTTCTCATGGCAAAGGTATCTACCTATATGATGTTGATGGTGAGCGCTACGTAGATTTTCACTCCGGAATAGCCGTTAGTAGCTTAGGTCACACTAATTCGCGATTAATTAGTGCTCTTAAATTGCAAGGAGAAAAATTATGGCATATATCAAATACCTATAATATACCTGCTGCCAATAATTTTGCAGAAAAATTAATAAACAATAGTTTCGCTGACACTGTATTTTTCTCAAATTCTGGATCAGAGGCAGTAGAATGTGGACTTAAGATTGCTAGGATCTATCAAAATGGAAAAGGCAATAAAAATCGTCACAGAATTTTAACATTTCATGGTGCATTTCATGGAAGAACCTTTTTAACTTGTGCTACAAACGATAAACAGAAATTTTCTGAATTACTAAATCCCTACATTGATTGGTGTGATAACATCGAGCCCAATATTGAGAGCGTAAAGAAAGCAATTTCAAGTGGTATAGGCGTTATATTAATAGAACCAATACAAGGGCAAGGTGGTATCAAAGTAATGAATGAAGTCTTTATGAAAGAACTAAGAAGGCTGTGTGATGAAAATGACATATTGTTATTTTTTGATTGCGTACAATGCGGTGCTGGTAGGACAGGAAAATTATTCGCATACGAACATATAGGAGTGGAACCTGATATATGTGCTCTTGCAAAGGGAATAGGCGGGGGGTTTCCGCTGGGGGCTTGTCTTGCAACTGAAAATGCTGCTAAATATATGGCGGTCGGTATGCACGGTTCCACTTTTGGTGGCAATCCGCTTGCAACCTCAGTAGGTAATGCTGTGCTCGAAGAATTGCTCAGCCCCGGCTTTTTGAAAAATGTTGAAATTAGAGGTAAATACTTAAAAAATAAACTAGAAGACTTAGCAAGTAAATTTCCAATAATAGAGGAAGTAAGAGGGAAAGGGTTAATGCTTGGAATAAAAGTGAAAGCAGACAATCAAAAGTTTGCAGAAGAGTTAAGTCATCGCGGCTTGCTTACTGTTGGGGTAACATCAGATAACGTTGTGAGAATTTTACCTCCACTCATTATCACTGAAAAAGAGATTGATGAAGGCATCGAGATTTTGACTCAATATTTATCTGAGAAATCTTCTGATTAGATACTTGCATTAATATGAACGACAATCTGGTATGCTTAGGAATTATTACCTCTCCTCACGGAATTAAAGGAGCTGTTAAAGTAAAAACCTTTACTGAAAAGCCTGAAAATATCTCCTTATATGGTAAGCTAATAAGTGGTGATGAGAATTATAAAATAGACTCAGTATCCGTCATAGGTGATAATTTAGTAATAGCTACAATAAGCGGAGTAAATTCCCGTAATGAAGCAGAGCTTTTAAGGAATAAGAAGCTATATATAGAAAGAAGCAAGTTACCAGAGCTAAATGATGAGGATGAATTTTACCAAAGTGACCTTGTAGATATGGAAGTAAGGCTGAAAAGTAATGAATTATATGGCTATGTAAAATCTGTGTATAATTTCGGCTCAGGGGATATATTAGAAATTTTAGTTATCAGCACAAAAAAACGTATTATGCTGTCTTTCACTAAAGAGATATTTCCACATATAAATATAAAGGGGAGGTATATAGTATTAAATATACCAGAATTTATTGACTAATAAAGACTTTGATATTTATATAAAGCTATTTATAATTATAAGATCAAATTGAAAATGTAATTATGGCAGAAAGAGCTAACGATATCAGACCAGGTCAGGTGTTGGAACATAACGGCGGATTATTTTTGGTTGTAGGTATTATGCATACTCAACCTGGTAAAGGTGGTGCATACATACAAGCCGAAATGAAAAACATCAAAACCGGAGCAAAACACTATGAAAGATTTCGTTCTGATGCCACAATCAGAAGGGCAATTTTAGATGAAGAGGAATATGTTTACCTTTTCACTGAAGGAAACATTGTAAATCTTATGCATCCAAGTAATTACGAGCAAATCACTATAAATTTGGACTTATTGGGAGAAAAAAAAATTTATTTACAGGATAACATGAAAATTAAAGTTGTAGCTTATCAAGACAAAATAATTTCTGCGCATGTGCCTGATTATGTTACACTTGCTGTGAAAGAAACAGAGTCTGTTATTAAAGGACAAACTGCTACTGCTTCTTATAAGCCTGCAATTTTGGAAAACGGAATGCGCGTTAACGTGCCTCAATTTATAAAAGAAGAGGATAAAATTGTAGTATATACTCCAGGTGACAGCTATTATGGAAGAGTGAAAGAGTAAAAGGAAGAATGTCCCTCTCATCACCACGAATTAATGTGATGCTTGATTCTGTGCGTAATGCTTCCAAGCAGCTTATGCGCGATTTTAATGAATTGCAAATTTCTAATGTTAAATCAGCAGACTTTATTAATAAAACTTATTCAAAATCCAAGCAAACCATATACGATTGCTTGCACGACTACAAACGAGACTATGGTTTTATTTTTGAAGATGATACTGATCAAGAAGTAAAAGATAACACTTATACCTGGTTTATTATGCCTATAGAGGGCAGGGAGAACTTTTCTAGTTGCATGGTTTATTTTGCAGTATCAGTCTGTCTCATTCATAAAAATAAAGTTGTGGCAGCTGTAATTGATGCTCCGGCTCTTAGAGAAACTTTTTGGGCAGAAGAAAAGAAAGGTGCTTTTCTTGAGGATTTTAGATCTCGTCATGTAAAAATGCGAGTGAAAAGCCGTGAAGGGGGTCTAATAGATGTAAGTGGTAATTTGTTAAATAAATTGCTGCCTGGCAATAGTAATGTACGCTCCATAGGTTCAACAATTTTAGGCTTTGCATACCTTGCGGCAGGAAGGCACAGTGGAATAATTTACTCTGGAGTTAACAAATATAAAGCCTTGCTCGGTAGACTTTTTCTGCAAGAAAGCGGTGGAAGGCTAACGGAAGACAACGGGCTAATCATTGCTGGAGATATAAAACTATAGCTAAAGTAATTTATGTTTACCTACAATTTGATAAGCGTAAAACTCGTCATTCCGCTACTTGTTAGCGGAATCCATGCTGAGATACCGCGAATAAATCGCGGTATGACGTAGGGCTGTACTAGCTATAGCATAAACAGGCTACAGAGATAGACAACTTTTCGAAAACTTTTACAAGAGATTCTGTTAAATGCTCTATCATTTCATCGGTATGATAAGGTGTAGGGGTAATACGGAAACGCTCAGTTCCTCTTGGAACTGTCGGGTAATTTATATGTTGAACATATATTCCATACTCATCAAATAATAATTTTGATGCTTTTTTGGATAACTCTGAGTTGCCAATTATTATTGGAATTATATGAGTTTCTGTTGGAATGAAGTTAATTCCTGCATTTCTCAGTGAGTTTTTTACTTTTTCAACGACTTGCTTTTGCTTTTCCCTTTCAATGTTGCTCGATTTTAGGTGCTCAACGCTTGCCTTTGCTGCCGCTGCTAAAACAGGCGACATAGCAGTGGTAAAAATAAATCCTGGAGCGGAACTTCTTATTACATCTACCAAGCTCTTTGAAGACGCTATATACCCACCCATCACTCCAAAAGCCTTTGATAGTGTACCTTGAATAACGGTTATTCTATCCATCAGACCTTCTCTTTCTGCAATTCCGCCACCATGTGAACCATACATGCCAACTGCGTGCACCTCATCCAAATAGGTAATTGCATTATGTTGATCTGCCAGGTCGCATATTTCTTTAAGCGGAGCTACATCACCATCCATTGAATATACGGATTCAAGTGCTATTATTTTTGGTGTCTTTTTGTCTATAGACTTGAGTAACTGCTCTAGATGATTAACATCATTGTGTTTAAATATATGTTTTGGCCTTTTTCCTGATTTTATGCCTTCTATCATCGAAGAATGGTTCTTCTCGTCTGAAAAAATTACTACGCCCGGAATAACAGACGATAAAGTGCTAAGTGTTGTCTGGTTAGCGAGGTAGCCACAAGCAAAAGTTAAAGCAGCCTCTTTTTTATGCAAACAAGCTAAGGATTTTTCAAGTTCAACAACCTCTTTTGTTGTACCAGATATATTTCTTGTTCCTCCAGCACCAACAGATGAATTTTGGATAGCGGCAATTACACTCTCATTTTGTGACATTCCCAAATAGTTATTACTGCACCAGACTATTACTTCCCTATTTCTTTCATAGTCCATAATGTGGGGGAGCCTACCTGGTAATGACGCAAAGTGCGTAAATTCACGGTAGCGCCCCTCATCTTTTATATCTTTTATTTTATTCAAGAATATTTCTTCGTAGTTTACCAAGTCCTTATTTACCGATAATTAACATAATTATAATAAATTATTAAATGGTAAACTACTATATTTATTATACATGTACGGCAGTAGGTACTTTCCCCGTGTTGAAAGGTTTGTCAACCTTGTTGTTTTCAACTTGGCTTTTAGGTGTACAGCAGTATATAATTGCAGCGGCAACCAGACAACAAGCTCCAACTGCTATTCCTGCAGCTAGCATTTCCAAATAAACTGCAATAGCTGCTCCTGAAACAACTCCAGCTACTGCTAACGTCCATGTAGCTATGGTAGGCCACTTACTCTTTTGCGTATTTTGTGTTGCAGTAATAGAGGTTGATTGATTGTTTATAGCACTAGTTTTTTCTACTGCTGCAGGCTTTTCCTTACTGTTAATAACACCTCCAATTGTAGACACATTGTCAGCATTCGAAGAAACTTCACTTACCCCCAACTTCTTTTCACAACCCGTAATTTCTGGAGTTGTGGTAAGTGTACTATTGCTTCCGGTATTATTAGAACTTGTAGATTGGTCTCCTGAATTTGGCAAATCGTTGTTCAGTGAAATATTAACATTACCTTGTTTTGTATTATGGTTTTTAATTTCTTTTTTAATTTCTTCTACTTTACCCTTAAAGGGACCGTCTTTATTTTTTACATATTGTAGTACAAGAGTAGGAGAGTTACTTTTTAGAATATTTTCGAGTTCTTCTCTTGAGTTAGTACTGGTTTTGCTTATAAGTCCATCAATCTTTTTCTTAACAGGACTGGCAAGTTGCTTAACACCTTTTTTTCCGCTGCCTTTTTTGATTTCACCCTCCTCAAAATTATTAATTAAAGGCTCCTGCGTTGAAACCCCTGTGTTATTTAAGATAGCATTTTCTTCCTCCCCTGCAAGAACATTTTTTTCTGTCTGTTGACTGCCAGCACTTTTGGATTTTGGGTTTCTTTGACTGCTTGGTTGATTGTTATTCTCTTCATTTACTACAGCCGTATCGCCTTTTATAACAGGTGATACTGCATTATCACTGCTGCTTCTTTTATTAACTTGTGTATTCGCTTGTGTCTGTATATTTGCTTTACTGGAAGTATTGATTAATTTACTACTTTCTAACAAATTTCTAATTAGATATAGATGACTCAAAGTATCTCTATTTTTTTGATACTCATTACGAGTCATACTTGGAGAAAGTTCCATACTTATTTTTTCAAGCTGTTCTGCAATTACTGGTAAAGCTTTCTCAAATTCTTCCTTGCATATTGCCTGAAGAGCTGCGAATTTTAGGTCAACATGCTGACATAAGGGTACAACAACTCCATCACTAGCTTCTTTTATTGCATTTCTCAGTATATTTTGTATGGTTTGCCTGACTACTTGCTGTTTATTATTGAGTATGCTTTGATAAATTTGAACATGAGCTAGAACACTGACTATAATGTCTTGACTTTCAGTATTAGACAATGCAATCAGAATTGATTCATATATTTCATCAAACTCGTTGTTTTTAGATTTATGATCAAGATAATTAATAACATCATTGCTGCATTTAGCACATTTTTCACACAAGTGCTCGATAAATGCAATATTACCAGCATCCAATGCAGTTTTCAGAATTAAATCATAAATTTCTTTTCTGCCACGAGCTCCTATGTTTTTCAGGATTTGTTGCCTTAGTATTGTAATAACTTTATCATCTGCAAATGCTTGTTCATATACATCGTAAATGGCACGATCTGCACTATTAGTGTATCGTTTGCACAGGTATTCAATGACAGATGTGTGTTCCTGGCTTATCGCAGTTTCTAACAAGGTAGCAAAGCTCTTTTTTAATAACTCTTCTGTTGAGGCTTTTTTAGTTAGCTCATTAATATATCTTTCAAATGCATCTAGCACTATCGTGATGAATTCTTCATTTTTGATCAGAGATGCTGTTTCAAGCGCACCATACAAAGGATTAGGTTTACTTGTTTTTAACACCTGTCCAAAATCTCTTAAAACGTATTCGACAAAAACTGTCTCTAGTAATTCTTGCTCTTTTCTTAGTGCTATAACTGAGAAAAAGTCAATCTTATTAGGTTCGACAAGTTGTATAGCTTGACCTTTTAATCTTCCATAAACTCCATCAGTACCATGGAATTTTTCTATAAAAGCTTCAATATATTTTTGACCACCAACAAGTACAGGTAAAAGACTTAAATTTTCTTCAGCAAAAAGAAAATCCTGATATTGCTCTACTCGCTTGTCATTAGCTGCAATTGCCAATAATACCAATTCTTTTACTGAATAATCACACTCAAAATTCTCCTGATCAAATTTATACTGTGATAGTACATTTGAGTATATATGTTGATGATCGCTTCTATCTTGTAAATCTAAGTTAAGTTGTTGCTCACAAAAACTCTTTAAATTTACATTATCCAGCGTAATAGACCTACCTTCATAATCTTCAATATTTTGTACAACCTTGTCTAGTTCTTCACAATTATCTTCTTGTATAGCTTGATTTAGGATATTTGTTATTTCAGCGAAAGTTAAACTTTTAGGAATGGTATCAAATGAACCTTCATCTTTTGATTCTACGGTAAACGACCTATCACAACCATCAGGAAAGTTTGCAAGTATTGCATTCTCTAAACTTAGATCTTCAGAGGGTGTGCTACATGGAGTAGCTGGTATCTCTTGACTTTCGCTATCTAAAACTTCAAACTCTTCTTTAATACCTGAATCTTCAGAATCTGGTTTTTCAAAACCATGCCAACTTTTGATTAATCTTTCAGAATTTGATTGGCCCTGTGAAGTTGTATCCTGTGATACAAAGTCTCTAAAATTGGAACCAAACATGTTTTACCTCCCAACTAGCAGCTAAGCTAAGTATAGCATTAAACAGAAATCTTGCCAAGCAAATTATTCAATCTCTTAGCAAACAGACTTACATCATCCATCTCTTCACCTTCCACGATGCAAGCTTGGTAAAATAATAAATGAATCATGTCTTCCAATGTTGGGTTTTCACCACTTTCAGCATAAGATTTCATTATACTCTTTATTACAGGATGCTTAGTATTAATTTCAAGCACCTTTGGCGTGCGGTAATTTAGCTGCTTTTGTTCACGCAAAAAACGCTCCATGCGAAGATCCATAGCACCTTCATCAACCGCTAGGCATACGGGACTATCAGTCAATTTTTTGGAAATTTTTACGCTTTTTACTGAATCTCCAAGCACTGTGGTAAAATATTGCAGTATAGTTTCCTCAGTTTTTTCTTCATTCGATTTATTTTCTTCATCTGTCTTATCTTCTTCTGAAGAGAATTTTTCCAAATCAACATCTGCACGGGTTACAGACTTGATTTTCCGATCTTTGTATTCATGAATTACACTAGTCCAAAAGTCATCAACTGGATCAACAAATAGGAGCACTTCTAGTCCTTTACTGACGAATCCCTCAAGTTGCGGACTGTTTTTCACTGAATCCAAGCTATTTCCAGTGAGATAATAGATATGCTCCTGCTCAGGCTTCATTCTGCTTATATAGTCATCAATGCTTACTAATTTCTCATCACCAGTGCTATGAAATCTGCAAATCGAGAGCAGCGCTTCTCTCTCATCAGTTGGCATAGCTTCACAAAGACCCTCTTTTAATACTGCACCAAAATTGGTCCAGAATTTTGTGTACTCCTCTAAATTCTCTTTTGCCTTTTTACCGAGCTCTGATATCGCGCGTTTAGTGAGGGATTTCCTGATTTGCTCAACAACACGATTATTCTGCAACGTTTCTCTGCTGATATTAAGAGGTAAGTCCGGTGAATCAACAATACCTTTCAAGAAACGTAAATACTGCGGTATGATCTGTACATTATCTTCAGTGATAAATACTTTATTTACATATAACTTAACAGAGCAACGTCTATCTGGATGGAATAAATCAAAAGGTTTTATAGAAGGAACATAAAGCAAATTTGTATATTCTATTGCACCTTCATTTTTATTATGCAATATCATCCAGGGCTCCCCGCCGACGTGGGCAACACTGCGGAAAAAATCGTTGTGCTCCTCTTGAGTAACGTCATTTTTTGGCTTAGTCCAAATTGCAGCCTTACTGTTTAACTTTTCACTTTTTCCTTCTTCGTCTATAAATTCAACAGGAAAATTTATGTGATCAGAGTAAGTAGTGACAATATTTTCAACACGAAATTTATCTAAAAACTCGTTTTCTTCAGGATGCATAATGAGCGTAATTTTGGTTCCGCGAGGGACTTGATTATCTGACTTGCTGATTGAATATTCCCCATCTCCTTTGGATTGCCAGATCCAAGACTCCTCTTCTCCAGCTTTTCTCGATTCTATTATTACTTCTGATGCAACCATAAAGCTTGAGTAAAAACCAACACCAAACTTCCCAATCAGCTCCACAGTTTGGCTTGAATCCTTGCTATTCTTAATCGCATCCAAGAACTTTTGCGTACCAGAGCTTGCAATTGTACCAAGATTGTCTATTAAATCCTGTCTATTCATTCCAATGCCATTATCAGTGATATATAGCTCGTTCTTATCTTTATTGGAGCTGATAGTGATTTTTAATTCGTCACTCAAATCTAGCAAATTAGGGTTTAGTTGAGATTCATAGCGCAACTTATCACATGCATCTGATGCATTTGATATTAATTCACGCAGAAAAATGTCTTTATTGGTGTAAAGTGAATGAATCACTATATTCAGTACTTTCCCTACTTCAGCGTCAAATTTTAAATTTTCAGTTTCTTGTACATTATGCATTTTGAGCTCCATTATTTGCCTACTACCCTAATAATTTAAGTATTGAATCACGATCTTTCAAGGTCACGTACACCAAAATTAATGTGGGTGTAGTTATTATGACACCCAATTTATGGGATCTCTTGCATAACAAACTTTTGGCAACGCATTGGATGAAACGAAAAACTTCCTTGACACCCTTCGCCAGCCCCCTTATCATGAAACTGAAGCTATTTATTTATCTTCGCAATCTCTGCAGTGGATTAATGACAAAAAAACTTAATGTATTTGGCGTAAATCATGCTTAATTTTTTGCACTATGTGCACCTCATGTCTTTATCAAATTTCTAGCTACACAAGCTGAAATACGCTATTTAAAACATCAAAAAACGCCAACTTAAAAAATGGATAGTGAATAATTAGCTACCCTAGGGTTTCTTTGCCTTTTTTTTCTGTTTAGTAAATTTCTTAACGTTTATAATTTAGATTAGTTGCGGCTTAAAAGCGGCTGAGTCACGGTTATTAAGCGTTTAGAATAAAAAAACGCCATACTTGAAAGTATAATGTAAGTAACTAGCCAACCATCGGGCTTTTTTTGCCTTTTTTTTCGTTTGGTAAATTTTTTAATACTTAGATTAGTTGCAATTTAAGAGACCAGAAATGGTCAGTGCTTGGCACTGGAATAACGTCCTCCTTTGTTATCCCAGTGCCCAGACACTGGGATCCAGGAAACTTAATTGCAAGTAATGCATTGGATTTGGTGAGTATGGGTTTTATGTTATAGAATGAAACACTTTTGGTGAATTTGTAAAGAAAACTGGATCCCAGTGTTTGGGCACTGGGATGACAAGGTATAAACCTTATCGTCATGCCGCCGCGAACCGTCATACCGCGATTCATTCGCGGT
>NZ_JAPQLM010000132.1:0-2459 GCF_028981765.1 Wolbachia endosymbiont of Drosophila seguyi | reverse complement strand
AAAAAAACGCCATACTTGAAAGTATAATGTAAGTAATTAGCCAACTACGGGGCTTCTTTTGCCTTTTTTTCTGTTTAGTAAATTTCTTAAATATTTATAGCTAAACGACAACCGTCATCCCGCTGCTTGTTAGCGGGATCTAGAGATACCGCGAATGAATCGCGGTATGACGGTTCGCGGTGGCATGACGATAAGCTCGTCATCCCGCTGCTTGTTAGCGGCTAAGGGATACCGCGAAGGGATACTGCGAATGAATCGCGGTATGACGGTTAATTATTCTGCGGCGGTATGACGTAGAGCTCGCGTTAGCTATACTTTTATACTCACCAACTCAGCTGGATCCAAGTAGTCAGCTACTTGGATGACAACCTGTTGAGGCTGCGCTTACACATTCCACTTTCTATGCTCACCAAACAAATTTGCTTACTCGCAGCAAAATTTTCTGGATCCAAGTAGTCAGCTACTCGGATGACATCTTTGTGTTTGAGGCAAAACCAGCTATAACATTTCTTCGCAAACAAATGTTCGTACAGTTGTGCGCGTGATGCTGGAATCTAGACAACAATTAGATCCTATTGTCAAGCAATAAGCTACATGTGTTATTTATTTAGTAGATTAAATATGAAGTTTAAAACTCTGCTATTGACTTCCTGTAGAACTAGTGAAAACCAAACTTGCTTAAAACCACTTAATTAGTTATAGTTATAAGTTTAGGTACAGTAAAATGACAGCTTTTGTCCCCTTGATTATTTTTTTAATCTTGTATCTTGGAAGTGGTGCTTATTTTTCTTTTATCGGAACTGATAATCCACTTCATCAGGTTTCACCAGTAATCTGCTTATTACCAGCACTATTTTTTGCTGTCTCACGTGGTACAAATAAAATTCAGCATAACATCGATACTGTTATCAAGGGCATGGGTGACAAAAACACCCTTACTATGTGTTTAATTTTTTTATTTTCTGGAGCATTTTCTGCGGTGACTCAATCAATCGGTAGCGCAGACACTGTTGCTAATTTAATTCTTAATTTCCTTCCAGCAAGATTACTGCTGCCTGGAGTATTTTTGGCTTCTGCTTTTATTTCAACTGCAATTGGCACATCTATGGGAGTTGTTGCGCTGATGGTACCTATAGCTGTTAATCTGGCAAAAAGTGGAGCTTTTGGTCTCGAAATAGGAACTGCAACTGTAGTAGGTGGTGCCGTGTTTGGCGATAACCTTTCGATGATATCTGATACCACCATTGCATCTGTTTCTTCACAGGAAGCTTCAGCAAAAGATAAACTTAAAATGAACTCTAAAGTTGCACTTATTGCCAGCATTATAACACTCATCTACCTAGCAGTTGCCTCAAATAGTACAAAAATTATTTCTATATCAAATTTAGATTATTATTCTATAATAAAAATTATTCCTTACATTTCTTTAATAATCATGGGGCTGCTTGAAGTCGCCACTTTAGTAACAATAACTATAAACATAATTATTGCTGGTGTGCTAGGAATAACTTTTTTTGACTATGCTATCATTCAATTTCCTCATGACGTGTATGACGGTTTCAAAAAAGTAAACGAAATAGTGATATTTGCTCTATTTATCGGTGGATTGAGCCATATAATGTACAAACAAGGTCAAAAAGCGTTGCATAAACTCATCGATGAAAGCAATATCACAAAAACTAAAGCTGAATTTGTGATAGCAGGAATTGCGTCTATGTTTACTACCTTAGTTGCCAATAATACCATTGCTATTTTACTAAGTGGTGGCATTGCAAAAAGGCTTGCACAAAAACACAGTATTGCGCCACATCGCAGCGCATACTTATTAGATGTTTTTGCTTGTGCTACAAAAGGTATCTTACCTTATGGTTCCCAACTATTGCTAGCAGGTAGCATCGCCTCTGTATCACCTATTTCTTTATTAACACAGGTATATTATTGCTTTATTCTAGCGGCAGTTACAATAGGCGAAATAATCATCAACAGCAGAAAAGAGAAACATTGTGCGGCTGCAACTTAGAGTTTCTCTTTTTTTACCCATAAGGAACGGAATTACTTGACACCCTTCGCCAACCCCCTTATCATGAAACTGAAGCTATTTATTTATCTTCGCAATCTGTGCAGGTTAATGACAAAAAACTTAGGGTATTTGGCGTCTCATGTTTAATTTTTCGCACTACGTGCATCGCATGTCTTTAAAAATTTCTGGGTTTTTACCTATATAAGCCGAAATGCGCTTACAAAGCGTTTAAGACAGCAAAAAACGTCAAATTGACAAGGGAGAATTTGAATGCTAGCTACTACGGGGTTTCTTTGCCTTTTTTCCTGCTTAGTAAATTTCTTAAACACTTGCGGTGTAGGTTAGTTGCAAGTTAAAAGCAGCTAAATCGCTCTTAATCAAGCGTTTTAGAATAAAAAAAACGCCGATATTTTAGTACATAGTAAATAGCCAACCACCA
>NZ_JAPQLM010000131.1:0-2944 GCF_028981765.1 Wolbachia endosymbiont of Drosophila seguyi | reverse complement strand
AAACGTCTCTTTGATTTAGCAGAAGGATGGCGACTTGCTCACGAACCTCATATTTGTGGGTAATAGTAAGTTGTTAGGGGGATCTGGAGATACCGCGGCGGTATGACGTAGGGAAATCTTACTTATTATAGCTATAGTTCTACATGAATTACAAAAGTAATATTTACTAGATCTTAATATTTTAGATCTATATTTTAATAAATAATGAGCTGTAATTAGTATGAATAATCCATTTAAAAGTGAGAACTATAAAAAAAATCTCGATTCTCTGATCAAAGCTGTGAAGCTAGGAAATGCAGAGAAACAATATAACAAAACGTTAAGGGATTTATCTCATGCATTAGAAGGTTTTACAGGTGAGGCAAAAGGTATAGCTGAGTTTGTTATATATACTGACTTGAACAATTATGTAGAACAGCCATTAGGTCTTTTTAAAACATTAATGAATAGAATTTTGGGAAAAAATTTTCCAACCAAGAACAGTAGTATAAGTAATTTTGTAAATGATGAGTTGTCAAGTTTCACTTTAGAAACAGCAGCTAAGTATACAAGAATTTTAAAAAAAATTGATCTCTTGGAACAATTAGAAAAAGATTTCAGAAAAAATAATATTTTAAAAGATTCTTTAAATTTAGAACAAAGTGAAAAGAGTCAAGGAAAAGATAGATCACACGAAGTGAGTTTGGAAGGTAGAAAGCAAAAGGAAGGTACTTTTGAGCTGCGAAAAGAAGAACAGCCGAAAGAAAAATTAGGTGGTAATCGCATGAGGCAAATAAAGCGACCAACAACAGCACCTCCGGCTGCTCCAGATTCGAGGAAGGTACGCTTTAAATCAGAAATATCCTCAGATGGAGAAAGCAAGGCAAAGTCTACATCTTCTTTACTAAAAGGAGCTAATAGTTTTAGTATGCCTGATGCTAAGGAAAATCCTTCTGAGGATTCAGGCTATGAAAGTTCATTAGATCAGGGGTCTGAATATGAAGACATATCAAATTATCAAGAGAAAAAGCAAAAGGAAAATCCTTTATATGAGCAGAGAGAAGATTCAGGCTATGGAAGTTCATTAAATGAAGAGTCTGTATACAAAGAGATATCAAATTATCAAGAGAAGAAGAGTAAAATTTTAATAGAAAATTCGCAGAGTTCAAAATCGCCCAAAGAAGAGCCAATTTATGCAACAGTTCCTAAAGAACATATAGAAGCAAAAAGAGAACGTAAGCAGAAACAACAACCTCAATCCCTCGTACCACCAAAACCACCGCAAGCGCCAAAAAAAATGTTTACTACTGGTCAAGAAGTTAGACAAGAATCGAAAGTGGTAATCAAAGATAAACCTGCAGTACCGCCAAAGCCTAAAAATCTAAGCCGTGCTAATCAAAAAGTAAGCACAGAGCCAAAAGTAGTAGGAGTAATTCTTAAAAAATCAGCTGAAAGAGTACCACTAAAATCTGAAAATCAAGACAATAGGAAATCAGCACAAAAAGCTGCTGGTAAGGCGATACCAAAAGTAGCAGCAGCTACTATGAAAGGAGGAGCTAATCGCGAGATGGGCAGTAAAGTAAAGGCATTAAAAGAAAAATTTGAGCAAAATCAAGCAAAAGGAAATGCTAATGTACAGCTTGCTGAAAGCAAAACCACTCCAGCAGCACAAGCGGATATCGGTGTGAAGAAAAAACAATCTCATTCATTTCTAACAGAGAATAAAAGATCTGCAACGAAACACGTAACAGCAAAATCTGATCCAAAATCTCATGTCAGCAAAAATTCCCTTCTCACGCATGCAAATGTAAAGGAAATGGTTGCACAAATTGAGAAAGGAAAAGGAGGAAGATAGTAACATTTGGGAAAAAAACATATGTGTCAAGTCAAGAGATTGTGAGCAAATTTAGGAAATTATAGCTAAACTGACTTAGATTTACCGACAATTTGAAAAACCGTCATTCCGCTAACTATAGTATTTTCAAAAGCGAATGATAAAGGTATAATATGTTTTTTTAAAGTAGGGAAAGCGATGGTATATAGTGTAGATTTAAGGGAAAAAGCAGTGTCTTTGGTAGAAAAAGGAAAGTCAAAGGTTGAAGTTGCAGAGGTTTTTGAGATAGGGATAGCAACACTATATAGATGGCTAAAAAAGAAAGCTACTGGCCAAGGTCTCAAAGCGGTAAAAAGTACTGGTTTTATTCGAAAAATAGATCCAGAAATACTCAAAGAATATGTCAAAAAACACCCAGATCACACACTAGCAGAAATGAAACAAAACCTTGGCTTTGGGATAAGTGCAATTTGGTATAGATTAAGACAGCTAAAAATAACCTTTAAAAAAAGTCACATTCTATCAAGAGCGCAATCAAGAAGATAGGCAGCAATTTATCGATAAAGTCTCAAAAATAGACCACTGTAGCATTTTATATATAGATGAAGCAGGAGTTGATAATAGACTATACCGAGAATATGCACGAGCTCCAAGAGGAGAAAAAATATATGCTGATGTTCCAGGAAAAAAGCGGGAAAGAGTGAGTATAATAGGTGGATGAGAAGTTTATTGCACCAATGACCTTCACAGGAGGGTGTAATAAAGATATATTTAATGTATGGTTAGAGCGAAGATTACTTCCACAATTACAGCGTGATACAACCATAGTTATGGATAATGCTACATTCCATAAAACTCCCAAAACAAAGTCATTAATAGAGTCTTTTGGCTGTCATTTGCTTTATCTTCCAACATATTCACCTGATCTAAATCCGATAGAGCATTGTTGGCACACCATCAAAAGTTGCCTCAGACCTCTAATGCATCAATGTACAGACTTACACCTTTTAGTTGGTAATACCATTTTAGACGTTTATCATTCGTTTTAGAAAATACTATAGGAGGTTGTCCGGAAACTAGTAAATTCAAGCATATTCCCTCTTTAACATAACCCTACTCATAGCTAGGTAT
>NZ_JAPQLM010000130.1:0-2274 GCF_028981765.1 Wolbachia endosymbiont of Drosophila seguyi | reverse complement strand
CCTGAACTGCTCATACACAGTCTTCCATAGCGGAAAATCATTTGGTAAATACCGCCATTGACACCCTGTACGCAATACATAGAAAATTGCTTCTAATATTTCTCTTTTGCTATACTTTGGCGGCCTTCCTCCTTTCTTGTATGATACTCTGAANTGTTTTTCTATTCTTGCCCATTCCCTTTCGCTTAGATCTGTTGGATACTTTTTTCTCATCTTTACCCCGTACTAAAATTTCAGATATTATAGCCTTTTACTTGTTTCCGGACAACCTCTTAATTGTGGTTTTAAGATTTTTTGTAAAGATTTCGGCAAAATAACTTTGATGCCTATTGCTCTTAGTACAGGCAAGATATGCAAAAATAATGGTGCAAAATTATCCAAATTAAATGATAATGTGCTATTATCGTCAATCGACTTTTCTAATTCAGGTATATATTCAGACAAAAGTGCAAGATCAGATAAAATACTAAGCTTTACGTTTTGATTAGAGAGTGCTTTTTCCAGCTTGATGAATGACTTCTCATCATCCAGTGATAACTGTACCTCAAGTTCAAATTTTTCATGGTGATCTTTTATCATTAAATAGAGTTTGTAAGGTTTATCTGCTAAATAAAGACGTGAAAGCCAGAGATTAATTGCTTGCGGTATTTCCTTGTTGCTAAACTCAGTAAACTTGTATGATCTTCCAGTAAAGAATAATTCAAAGATGGATTTATCTCTATGCTTATCCAGTGATGCAGGAAAGTTATCTTCTATATACCCTAAAAGGATGAGAGAGATAGCAACATTTACTTGTTCCTCTGGTTCCATAACGATTTCTTGATATTTAATCAATAGAGGCGGACAAATAGATGATATCTTGCTATGAATTTCCTTAACTGACTCATTAAACAACGCCGGAATCCACCTAATTATTACTTCTCCTCTTTTGTTTTGTAATACTTGTGGTATTAGCGCTGACTTTTCCATTAGCATATGTGCAAACTGTGAAATCATATGCATGAAGCGAAGTTCAGGGTTAAGTTTGTGGAGTAACGAACTAGGAATATCATTTAAAAATCGTGCTACATCCCTCAATACATTTCCACTGAGCCTAAATAAATTAGTTGTACCATTGCTCACTTGAGTAAGGTAATGCTGATCATCAATGAATAGTTGAAATGTTTGCCAATTCTCAATATTTTCCCATCTTTTAATAAATAGCTCCTCTTCTGATAGTTCCTTCTTAGAAGCTGGATAGTACACTAATCTTCCTGCAGGATACTTTTGCCAATGCTTATAAGCTATCTGTAAGATATTATGAAAGTTTTTTTCAAAAAAAAGTGGATTATCTGTTAAAATACTACTGATACAATCAAAAAGGTTAGGAATAGTTGATAAATCAATATCATTTAAAATTGCTTGGTTATGTATTCTAATTTTAGAACATGCCTTAAATATATCATCTATCTTTAAAATGTTTTGAGCATTTTCTAATTTTCCATTCCCAAAATCATCGATAAGTGCTGACAAATTACAATTATGAATATTAAAAATCATGAAGGGGTTTTTATCAATTTCTGCAGCAATAAGATAAATTACAGCAGCAATGTGTTTACAAGGCATAGCCCAATCAGGACAACTACAACTTGCATTCATCTCCTGCCAATTTGAAGGAAATAATTTAATCCCAAGATCATTAAGCTTATCAAACAAGCTGGCTGATAATTGTCTATTTATCAATTTAGCTAATATAGCTGGTGAAGTTTCAATAATTTGACGAATGGTCTGTTGTTCTGATGAGCTTAATTCATTGAGTATAATTTTGACTTTATATGGTTGAGGTTTTGAACCACGATATGGGTAAGATCCTGAGCTATGAACTTTAGCTGTAACTATGTGACCATTAATTTTAATACCAAAAGCTCGACCAGTATTAGCACAAGTTCTGCCACGTGGAAGACGGTTATCATAATCTATTCCGTCAAAAGACTGGAGCCACTTCTTACCCCACCATGTTCTTCCATAAATAGTCATCTTGTAAAACTATATATTTTAACCTAGATAAGCTAGATGCTGATTCTATGGACGATTTTCTCTGAATATGCAAAACTCATCTTGAACTACTACAAAATGTTAATTATAACAACAGAGAGGGCAAAAGCAATAAACACTTAGAGGTTGTCCGGAAACAAGTAAAAGGCTATAATATCTGAAATTTTAGTACGGGGTAAAGATGAGAAAAAAGTATCCAACAGATCTAAGCGAAAGGGAATGGGCAAGAATAGAAAAACA
>NZ_JAPQLM010000129.1:0-9012 GCF_028981765.1 Wolbachia endosymbiont of Drosophila seguyi | reverse complement strand
TTTCTTTTGCCTTTTTTTCTGTTTAGTAAATTTCTTAATGTTTATAATTTAGATTAGTTGCGGCTTAAAAACAACTGAATCGCGGTTATTAAACGTTTAGAATAAAAAAACGCCATACTTGAAAGTATAATGTAAGTAATTAGCCAACCACGGGGCTTCTTTTGCCTTTTTTTTCGTTTGGCAAATTTTTTAACATTTATAGCTAAACGACAACCGTCATCCCGCTACTTGTTAGCGGGATCTAGAGATACCGCGAATGAATCGCGGTATGACGGTTCGTGGCGGTATGACGGTTCGCGGTGGCATGACGATAAGCTCGTCATCCCGCTACTTGTGAGCGGCTGAGATACCGTGGCGGTATGACGGTTCGCGGTGGCATGACGTAGAATTTTATACTCACCAACTCAGTATTCCAACCTGGATTGTATCTTATCGGTAAAAAAGAAGAGCTATTTTAGGAAGTTTTTATAGGACTAAAACCAAAGAAAACTTGCATATAAGTTTATCAAGATGTAAAATTAAAGTTATTTTAAAAGAATAGGTTAATTATGAATCTTGTAACAAAATCTGCTATCGATTTTACTGCTTCATCTGTTCTCTCTGACGGAGAAATTGTTGATGATTTCTGTCTGAGTAAGCGCATAAAAAATAAGTATGCTGTCCTTTTTTTCTATCCACTTGATTTTACTTTTGTTTGCCCAACTGAATTGATATCGCTCAATAATAGAATAAATGAGTTTGCAAAGCGTGGTGTTGAAGTGATAGGAATAAGTGTAGATTCAAAATTTTCACATTATAAATGGCGAAACACTCCAGTTAATGATGGTGGTATTGGAGAGATTAGCTACACTTTAGTGTCTGATATCAAAAAGTCTATATCAAGAGACTATGGGGTCTTATATGATGACTCAATTGCGCTGAGAGCAACTTTCGTTATTGATGATAAATTTATTGTACGTCATCAATCGATAAATGATTTGCCTTTAGGGCGTAATATCGATGAGTTCGTTAGAATCGTTGATGCAATTAAACATAATGAGGAGCATGGTGAAGTATGTCCAGCAGGGTGGAAGAAAGGTAAGCCAGCAATGCAGGCAAGCGATGAAGGAGTAGCTGATTATCTAAACTCATACAGTGAAGAATTATAAATTTAGTACAAAAGTTCTTATTATTGGATCTGGGGCAGCGGGTTATGCTGCCGCTATATATGCAGCACGTGCAAACTTAGAGCCAATTGTAGTAACGGGAATGCAGCCTGGTGGTCAGCTTACAATTACTACAGATGTTGAAAACTATCCTGGTTTTGTTTCAATACAGGGTCCAGAACTAATGGAGCAAATGAGGTTTCATGCAGAAAAGGTTGGAGCAAAAATAATAGATGATGAGATAAAAAGCGTTGAACAACTTGAGGACTTTAATGAGTATAGATTTAGATCTTCTGGTAATATCAATGACTACTATTCAGATGCAATTATCATTGCATCTGGTGCGCAAGCGAAGTGGCTTGGTTTAGAAAGTGAAAAGAAATTTCAGGGTTATGGGGTTTCAGCTTGTGCGACTTGCGATGGTGCATTTTTTAGGAATAAAGTTGTAGCTGTGATTGGTGGTGGAAACACTGCTGTTGAAGAAGCAATATTTTTAACTCGATTTGCCAAAGAAGTGATATTAATACACAGGCGTGATAAATTAAGAGCGGAAAAAGTAATGCAAGATAGGCTCTTTAAAAATGATAAAATAAAAGTAATGTGGAACCATGCCGTAGAGCAGATTCTTGGAGAAGAAAATCCAAAAAGGGTTGCTGGTATTGCGATTAAATCAGCAGAGATCGATAAAACCCAAGAATTAAAAGTGGATGGAGTGTTCATTGCAATCGGGCATGCACCAAATACGGGTATTTTTAAAGGCTTTGTTGAAATGGATGAGCAGGGTTACATCATTACAAAACCTGGAACAACTTTAACTAGTAGGGCAGGAGTGTTTGCTGCAGGTGATGTTCAAGATAAGGTATATCGTCAGGCAGTAGTTGCAGCAGGAACAGGATGCATGGCTGCGCTTGATGCAGAAAAGTTTTTAGAGTCGTAGTTAATTCTAGGATTTTGAATAAATCGCTTGCAATTTTCCTTTTCTTTTTCATAATTATATTAGTAAATTATTAGGTAGGTTTAATATGCTTTATGGAGGGGATGGGATAAATACTAATGGTTATAGATATAATCAGACAACTTCAAGACAGCTCGATGAACCAACACAAAAGTTATTTAAGGCTATTGATAACGAAAACCCGGAAGCTTTTAAACAAGCTCTGAAAGAAGGTGCGGATGTTAATGCGTTTGATAAGGAGGGCATGACACCTTTGATGTCTATTGTCAATGTCTGCGCTGTCAGCGGTGATGGACAGGCTACGTTAGAGAAAATGGCTAAATTGCTTATACAAAACAGAAGTATCAATATTAATGCTCAGAGTAAGCAATCTGTGTCTACAACACGGACGAGATATGATCCTAGTACACAAAGTGAAATATCAGAATTTATAACAACATCTAATATGCGCAAAGACACAGCTTTACATATTGCTTGTCAAGTTGGGGCTAAAGATGTGGTAAAAATATTGCTCACGCACCCAGATATAAAAACTGATATCAAAAATTATGAATATAAAAGCCCTGAAGATTGTATTGCAAGAGGATTTGAGCGCGTAATAAAATTAGAATTTAAAAAAGCACAAAAAGCAAACGAGTTGTTAGGTGCTCTTTCTAGCAGAAACATTTACCAAGCGAAAAGACCATTAAATCAAGAGTTTAACCCTAATTGCTGGAAAAGAAGCCGAAATGAAGAAATAGAAACGCCGCTTAGCTTAATTATTCAATCATGTTTACAAGGAATAACATCAGATAACAAAGAAGTATTGACAAAACTTTTAAAACATAAAGAGCTAGATCTTAGTGAAATAAAGCCAATACAAGCTATAGAGCAAAATTCGTGGGTGAAGCAAATAATTGAACAAGCCATTACAGAGCGATTAACCGCTACTATTAATAAAAAAGATTTAGATGATGTAAAAAAATTAGTAGAAGATAATTGCTTCATGAGTCATGCAATTGTTACTGCTGCATTGAGGGGTGTTAATAATCCAATCGAATCTATTACAAATTATCTAAATGAAAAATTTCCTGCAAATACATTACAACCTTTGGCAAGTACGAATGATATACCGGTAGGTTCTGAGCAAGTTATACAAGAACTTAAAGGTGAACTTGAAAGAACGAAAGCTCAACTCATAGAAAAAGAACGAGAGCTGGATAGGGTCGTACGCGAAAGAACGAGAGGCATTAACAAAATTTCACAGTTAGAAGAAGATTTAAGGCAGGAAAAATCGGCTCAAAAAACAAAAATCAATGATCTAAATAGTGAAGTAACTCGACTTAATAGAATTGTGTATGGAAGAGCAAGCGACACTGTCGAAATTTCACGATTAAAAAGAGATTTGAAGCAAGTAAGGGAAGAAAGAGATAGGCTTTCATCAGAAAATAGACTGCTCCGTAGTAATAAAAACGAAAAATCCTCGCAAGCAATTTCTTCTGGTAGAAAACTGAGCAACTACGCTTCTGCATGTTTTATATTGCTTGGAGTATATACTGTTGTTGCATGTTTAGTAATAGAAGATTATCCAGGGATAATAAGTGCTTTCTTTACAGCAGTTGCACTGGCTTTTTTTTTATTAGGATGTTGTAGTTTATATAAAGCAAACACAATACTTAGTGATGTTGAAAGCACTCAGCTTGGTGATTTAGAACGAAGTTAAAGTTTTGATTTCTTCTCCAGGCCCTGCTGAAAATTTTTGTACATGTTAAAAACATCTTGATAATTGAGGTGAGTGTAAATTTGAGTAGTTTCCAGGCTTGAGTGACCAAGCAGTTGTTGTATTGATCTTATGTCAATATCTTCCTGAAGCAAATGAGTAGCAAAACTATGGCGAAATGCATGTGGAGATAAAATTTCTGGTAAATTTAACATTCTCCTTATTTTTTGCAAACGATTGGCCACATAAGTTCTTCCCAATTTTTTTCCTCTTACTCCCAAAAAAAGATATTGTGTTTCATTATTAGTGCCAAGATAAGGACAGGCTTTTACATATTCTTGTATACACTTTTTTACTACCGGAAGAATGAATACCTGCCTTTGTTTATCTCCCTTACCTGTTACTATTAAACTTTCATTGTTAATATCACTAACCCTAAGGTTCAACGCTTCGCTGATTCTTAAGCCTGTACTATATAGCAGGACGATAATCGCAATTTCTCTTTTTACCACCCAAGATTCGCCCAGATCGGATAGTTTCATTTCTTTCAATAAAGTTTTTATATCAGGTATTGATAATGCTTTGGGCAAAGTTCTTCTCTGAATTGGCCTTGATAAGGAAAATACAGCTTCATTGTCTATATTGTGGTTATTTTTTATGTACTTGAAGAAATTTCTGATTACTGAGAGTGCTCGAGTGTTGGATCTTGCGTTTACACCTCTTGCGTAACGAGAGGTAAGCCAACTTCTTAACTCAGGTACGCTCAATTTTTCCAAAGTGCCGACATTTACTTCTCCACCAATGTGAGTATTTAGGAAACTTATAAGATCCTTCAAGTCCCTCATGTATGACTCTAAAGTGTTTGGTGAATAAGATCTGTTGCACCTCAGCCACTCATACCATTTTTCAATGATTGAACCGAGGTCCACAATTATTTTTTAAAGAAAGCATCGATGCACGCATCTCGAAAGGCTTCATTTATATCAGGATGAGAGTGACAAATTCTGTATATATCCTCTGCTGCTGCGCTATATGCCATTGCAACTGCTGCTTCGTTGATTAGCGTATCAGCGTATGCTCCTATGATATGCACACCTAGTATTGTATCTGCTCTGCTACAAGTCAGCACTTTCACGAATCCTTCAGCATCATCAGTGATTTTTGCTCTGCCGTTTGCAGCAAATTGACATTTACCAACTTTGTACTTACGGCCAGCATTTTTGAGTTCCTCTTCGGTTTTACCAATCGAAGAAACCGCAGGGTGAGTGTAAATGACAGATGGTATGATTCCATAATCAACGTGAGGTGACTGTCCTGCTATTATCTCTGCAACTGCCACTCCTTCTTCCTCTGCTTTATGAGCAAGCATTGCTCCACCGATCACATCACCAATAGCAAATATTCCTTTCACATTAGTTTCATATCTGTTGTTAACTTGAACGAAACCGCGATTATCTTTTTCTATTTTTTCATCAATACCAAGATTCTCAGTGCATGGTTTGCGTCCTGCTGCCACCAATACCTTATCCGCCTCCATAGTGTTTGTTTGATTATCTTTTACAGAGCAAACTTTCACACTCAAAGAATTACTACTTTGTTTTATCTCCTCAACTTTAGTGCTAAGTAAAAATTTTATTCCTTGTTTTTGTAGACTAGAAAGTAGAGACTTACTTAATTCTCCATCCATTGCTGCAGCGATTCTGTCAAAAAATTCTACTACAGTGACTTCAGACCCTAGCCTCCTCCATACAGAAGACATTTCAAGCCCTATTGCCCCGGCTCCGATTACGACAAGTTTTTTTGGTACTTCAGTTAAAGATAATGCACCAGTTGATGAAATAATACTTTTCTCATCGATATTAATTCCTGGCAAAGAAATAACGTCAGAACCGGTTGCAATTACTATATTTTTTGTCTTCAGCACCTTACCTTCAACTGAAACTTCAAGATTACCTTGGTCAAAAGAAGCAAGCCCATTGATTTTAGTGATTTTGTGAAGGTTAAACAGATATTCTATACCTTTTCCAAGTTCCTGAACTCTGGCGTCCTTATAGCCTAGCATTTCTTTTAAATCGAAACTTGCATCCTTAATTTTTATGCCAAGCTTCGACAGATCATTTTTCGTGTGAGCATACTGATAGGAAGAATGAAGTAGTGCTTTGGAAGGTATGCATCCAACTCGCAAGCATGTACCACCAAAAATGCTATTTTTATCTATGCAGGCAACTTTCAATCCAAGTTTTGCAGCAGCGATAGCACACTTATAGCCTCCTGGGCCACCACCTATAACAATTAAATCATAATCAGTCATAAAAAACAAACCTATTTTCTAAAGAATAAACACCTTTTCCCTCAGTTGTTACATATATCTTATTGCGAGTAAACACTGGAGTGTGAAACACATTACCAGGTACTTTGACTACCTTTCCTGCACTTTCAGATCCCGGAAAAGCAAACATTGAACCTTTATTGCTTGTCACCCACAGTGTATGGGCATGCATAATTGGAGCAAACAATTGCGTATTTTCTATTAAATCAGATGCCCAGACTGTTTCTCCATTTTTTATATCCAGGCCAATTATTTTATCGTCTTTAGTAACTATAAAAATTCTTCCGCCTTCTTTTTGTTTCTCTGCAGGAATAAGAGGACTATAATATGACTCAACGTCTGATACACTTTTTACTTGCAGTGACTTTGACCATAAAATATTTCCTGATTTCACGTCAATGCTATAAATATAAGAATTATTTGTAGCTATTAAAGTATCGCCAAGCACTCTCGGTGTAGTAGTTACATCTGTGAGCTGTGTATCCAAAAGGTTTGTAGCCAATTTTTGGCTCCACAATTTTTTACCGTCTTCATTAAAAGCTATTAACTCACCATTTGAAAATGGTGCTATTATTTTATCATTAGAAATTGCTGGCGATATGGAATACAAACCTCGAACCTCATTGATGCCGTTTTGATAAGTCCAAACGAAGCTGCCATCTTTTATATCAAACACGTACAGATAATTATCAATAGTCAATACTACCAATTTATTGTTTATTACTGCTGCTTTCCCTCTTACTGGAGCTCTCAATTCTTTTTCCCACTGAATCTCGCCGGTTTTTGCATCTATTGTGTGTAGAACGTTATCCACTATAAAGAAAACGTTTCCTCTGTGACGCAATAGGCTCATGTTACTAATTTTTTTTCTGTGTGAGAGGTGTAATTTCCAATTCATAGCCTTTGAGTTATCAATATCAAAGGAATATAAAGCGCCGTGCTTGTCTGATAAAATAACGCTATCTTCTGTAAGCACTGGAGCTACATATCCTTGAGATAGTTTTTTATCCACTAGACTTACTCTCTCGCTTGCCATTGTGTAACTGCTACACAATAACATTATCATGACAATTATTACTTTCATTATTTATTGAAAACAAGATTCATTAATATACATCTTAAGAACCTTAATTACAACGGAAATGTTCTTGCTGCATGTTAAAAACGTTGATTTATGAACGAAATATTATATTATTATGTGAGATAATGTATACTCTTAGAGGTAGTACACCTCATCCACTATGCGGCAACGTGCATAGCTGTACGAACATTGAGATATAAAAGTAATTTATACCAAGAAGAAAGATGTCATCCAAATAGCCTCTTTTCCTGTCATCCCAGTGCTTGACACTGGGATGGCTCTGTTGCATCGCAACTGAAAAAATCTGGTGGCTACTGACAAAATTCATTATAAAATAGCCATTTAACCGCTTAAGGAAAAATATGCCACAAAAAATGAGAGTTAGTAACTGCCATGAATATAACAAATTTCTAGAAAAAAGAGGAAATATTTTTCATTACATCGATAAAGCTATCGAAAATTGGTATGAAAATAGTCCAAAAATGCAGGGCGGCAACTATATTTATAGTGATAAAGTTGTGATTTTAGTGCATATAATCGTTAATCTTTTTAGAATTGGCTTAAGACAAACAGTCGGGTTTATAAAAGGATATTTGCAACAAATAGGAAGAGATTTAGCAGTTATCAGCTATTCGCAAGCTTCAAAAAAAACTTAATATTAAGATCAATGATTGCAGAATTGATAAAAATAATATGGAAGATATCGAAATTGCCATAGATAGCACAAGCATCAGCATTTATAACAACACACAGCAAGGAAAATAGCGCTGACAGAAAATATCGTGGTTATGAACAGACAAGAAAATTGCATGTAATGTTGAATATAAACAGCAAAAAAGCCATAGCTGCAAAATACAGTAACGGTCTGATCACTATGGAGCTTGCGATTTACTTAAAGGAGTTAATTTTCAGCATGCCATAAAAGCACTATATGCAGACAGAGCATATGACAGACATAAACTCTATAAATTGTGTGATGAATGCGGCATAAAGACAAAAATTCCTCCAAAAAAACAATGCAGCAGAGCATCCAAAGTATGGCAGAGAGAAATGCTGCAATTAGACTAATAAAGTCATACAGCGAAGATGGAATGAAGAGGTGGAAAAGGCAAACAAACTACGGAAAAAGATCTTATGTAGAAAGTTTTTTCTCGCGACTGAAACAAACATTCGGGTTTAATTTTCGGAACAAATCTGAAATTAATCGTGGGAAGGAACTGCTACTCAAGTGTTATTTGCTTAATCAATTTACTGACATTGGTATGGCTAAATTTGAAATGGCTACATGAATTTATCGTAAATTACCACCGCATAGTTGTAACATTGTACCATATTACAATGTTCGTACAGTTGTGTGCGCGACCGGGAGTTTTATACTATTCTAGAAGTAACATACGGAAAAGGGGGGATTCGAACCCCCGACATATTTTCATATGTGCACGCTTTCCAAGCGTGTGCTTTAGACCACTCAGCCACCTTTCCATGCTTATTCATAATATTGAAAATTGTACTGCTAAACAATATAAAAACCTGGTATATAGGGTTCACCACGAAAATTCACAGTATTGTTAAACTTGCTTCTGCAAGTTGGAAATGTTTTATCGCAACCTGCGAGTATTGAATATTTATCTCCAGCAAAAATTTGGTATGGAGGCGAAGTAAACAACGTAACTACTTTATTTTTAGAGGTTGTCCGGAAACAAGTAAAAGGCTATAATATCTGAAATTTTAGTACGGGGTAAAGATGAGAAAAAAGTATCCAACAGATCTAAGCGAAAGGGAATGGGCAAGAATAGAAAAACA
>NZ_JAPQLM010000128.1:0-4589 GCF_028981765.1 Wolbachia endosymbiont of Drosophila seguyi | reverse complement strand
TTATTATAGTTCACACCAACTTCCGAAATGATAGTTTGTACAGTTAGTATATCCAATCCAGGAATTTTGGTAAAATCTATGCCAGTTACTCGATATAATTCTTCATGCAAAGCAAAGTTTGGTTTACTTTTTCTATACTTATTTTTCTCTTCACCTAACTTTTTACTCTCATCAGACTTTGTCTCAAATGTTTTATAATATTCTTCAATGCTCCTGTCACATTCTGCTACTTTTTCCTGATAAATATTATATAGCTCAAATTCTTGCTTTAATGTAAATAGGTGTTCTTTCCTATAGTTTCCTGCTAATGCTTTTGCAATAACAGATTTATCACTTTTTATTCGTCCATCTCTTAGTTCAGCCAATTTTTCAGGATTACTCTCACCATCTATTATTGCTTTAATAATTTGCATTCCAGTTACACCAGTTGTATCGCTTATAACTCTATGTAGTTGAATATTCATTTGTGTTAGCGCTTTTTGCATACGCAAAGTATGTGTAGAAGCATTTTCAATTAAATTTTTACGTTGCCGAACATAACTACGCAATACACACATTCGATCATCTGGCCTAAATGACCCTTGGAGTAACCCGTAACTGTGTAGTTGTTGAATCCATTGACAATCTTGCACATCTGATTTTCTCCCAGGTACATTTTTAACATGTTTTGCGTTTACCAGTTTTACTTCAAATCCGTGTGATTCAAGTACTTGAAACAAAGGAATCCAGTACACTCCTGTTGACTCCATGGCTACTGTATTAACTTTACATTTTTTCAACCATTTTGCTATGTTATAGAGATCTTCCGTAAAGCAGCTAAATTTTTGTATACGTTGTTCATCGCTTCCTTCGGGTACACATACATAATGTACAGCCGAGCCAACATCGATTCCTGCTGCATTAGGATTTGTTATCTCTAATTTACTTTTGACCTTTGCCATTTTTTAATCTCCATTATATAATAATCCATAGTTGAGAAGTGCTTAAGCTTGGGACGGTTGAGTTATACATTCTTCTAATCGAGGTAGCCCAAAAGGCCCCATCAGTGGTTTGACCGTTCCTCCAAAGCCACGCTATCCCACGGGCACTTAAGGCACCATTGCATAGTTCGGCTATAACTGCAAAAAGCTCTTCTCTACAAAATTATATATAAAATTTGCCATACACTCAGCTAGGAAGTTTCTTTTTGGTTTGACAGGTTTTATCTGTCCGGCGCTATTCCCAGAAAACTCTATGTACGATGTTGTATTATCTATCTCAACATCTATTAATTCTCCTTCTTGCACAGCACTTTCGCCAGCTTTCTCTAGTTCTTCTAGTCTCTCATCTATCTGTGGCTGAACTTCTGGTTGTAGCTCATTATAGATTTCACCTATCAGTTTATTCTGTAGTAGAGTATCATGAAACTCTGCACCACTTAGCATTAGCTTACGCATTATCTTCTTTCGATCACTTTTTTCTAATCTGTGAAAGTGTGTGCCCAATATCATGTATTCTGCGAAGCTCCACTCCCCATCATTACATGCATTTACTCTTGCTCCAGAGGCTAATACTTGCTCTATAACTTTATGCAATGCATTTACGTTTTTTGTCTCTACTACAGCACTCTTAAACCAGCTCAACTTTTCACTTTCGCTTGCACTTGGTTTTATTTTTTGCAAATTTGAAGCAAATGGATTTAAATCTTCTGCTTGATCATTTAAAGGTTTTGTGCCATAAACATAGTCAAGGCTTTTCCCGTAGTTGATTTTGTTTTCGCGAATGTTTCTGCTAGGGGAGGCCTCCCGGTTTATCTCCTTCTGGTTATTAATTTTACTCACAAATTTAGACTGCTTTATATCAACGCCTTCAAGAGCACCAAATATTTTCTTGTGATTAACATTAGTCTTTTTATTCCGATCTTTACTAGTCATATAAACCTCATATTAAAAATACTTTTTAAGCGTACAATAAACTTTATACATCTTACTACTCATTATAAATTATAATGAGTAGATTTGCAAATACTTTCTACTATAACAATCCATTTTCTCGAAAGCTGAAATAGCCTCCACTTGTGATGATAATATGGTCAAACAATTTTACGCTTACAGTACTACATGCTGCTGCTAAGCTCTTCGTTACTGCTTGATCTTCTTCTGATGGCTCTAAGCTCCCTCCAGGATGGTTATGTGACATTATTATTGATGTTGCATTTTTCATTAATGCCTTTCTTGTAATTTCCTTTATGTATACTGGTGCTTTTTCCATTTCACCAATATAGGATTCTTCTCCAATTAGTTGACGCCTTTTATTCAAGTACAGTATTTTTACACATTCCCTTTCTGAGTGGCCTATACTTACGTTTAAGTACTCTACTATCCCTTGTAAGTCCATGATTGGCTCACTCTTAAGCTTTTCTTTCAGTACCCTTTCTAGTGTTTCCTTAACACACATAATCATTGCTACTGCAGAATCAGTTACTCCTTCTATAACTTTCAGGTCATCCATTTCTCTACCTAAAATCCTTCCTACTCCTGTATAAGTATTCACCAAATTTTTAGCAATTTCTTGAGCCTGTGGGCTTTCATGTACTGCACTTAGAAACGTTTCCATTATTTCACGATCAAGTAGTGCTTTGCCTTTGCTTTCTAATATTCTGAATTCGATTTCTTCTTTACTTTTATTCATATAATTTACCTTTCACTAACAACAAACTTTTTTTAGATATTTACTGCTGTTTTTTATCAGCATTGGCATAAAGCCATAGCTTTCGAGTGAAGTCAAATCAATTTCTCAATCTTTTTTACTTATTTTTTCATCTAAGAGTAAAGATATTAATATATACTGATTTTTTATTTTAAATCTGTTGAATCTCGCCTAAAGAGAGGCCTGTTATTTGCAAAATAATATCGGTAGAAATTCCTCCTTTCACTAAATCCTTTGCAATTTTCATCTTTTCTGCTCTTTTCACTTTTTCTTCGCAAATTTGTATGCTTTCAAACAGAGATTTTATTAGCGCATAGCGTAATTCTTGACTCTCAATTTTTTTGTATTCTTTTATTAAATCAGGTAGCTCACTTTCTACTATCTCATCTTCCTCTATGAGCAGATCTGTAATGCTAATTGATAATGTTTCTGCTATTGCATATAATTTTTCCAGTGGAATGGCCACACGTCCTTGCTCATAGTTGCTTATTTCATCACGTGTTGTATCCATTTTCTCAGCCAAATCCTTTTGAGTATACTCTCTCACTAGCCTCCATTCTTTTATCTTTTTTCCTATTTGGTAGTAGATAGAACCTGTTTTTTCTTCAACACACTCATTAGCAGAGAGGCCAATTGCTTGTGAAACAATATCAACAGAAATTCCTGCTTTAACCATACCCTTTGCAATTTTTACCTTCTCTGCTTTTTTACTACTTTTCTCACCAACTCGGGTAAATTTTGTTAGCAAGTAAAACACCTTGCGCAACTCTTGATCATTAATCGTTTTATATTTTCTTACTAGATTTAATATTTCCTCTTCTTCGTTTTTAAGGCAAATTTTTTCACTTGATACAGGAATAAGATCTATGATGCCAACCGATAACACTTCTGCTATAGCATACAATTTCTCAATCGAAATTTTACGTGTTCCTTTTTCATATTGTAGTACTACTTGATACGTTACGCCAATTTTTCCCGCTAAATCTTTTTGAGTATAACCTCGCTTTAACCTCCAGCTCCTTACTTTTTGTGCTATTTTGTACCTTATCGAGATATTTGCCATAAATATTATACAGGTTAATACTACCAAATAAAGATATACAAAAGGGATGCTTCTTTCTATGTTTGAATTTTAGTTGAATATTTCTTCACAATTGTGTATAATTATTAATGCTTTTTAAGTGGATTTCCTATGGCTCTTTCGAAGTTTCTCGATCCCAAGAATGATATATCGTTCAAGCGCATCTTTGGTACTGAAAAAAATAAAGATATCCTTATTCACTTTCTTAATGATATTCTCGGCCTTGCTGGAACAAATGCAATACAGGATATAGAGTTTTTAAGTACTATTCAAGATCCTGATATTGCTTCTAAAAAACAAAGCATTGTTGATGTTCTTTGTAGAGATAAAAATGGGCTGCAAGTGATAGTCGAAATGCAGGTCGCTAAAACTAAGGGCTTTGAAAAACGTGCTCAATACTATGCTGCTAAAGCCTATTCAAGACAGGCTGACAAAGGCGATCAATATCATGACCTTAAGGAAATTATCTTTATTGCTATAGCAGACTGTATTTTATTTCCTGATAAGTCTGAGTATAAGTCAAAGCATACCATTCGCGATGAAGATACTAATGAACATGATCTAAAAGATTTTTACTTTATATTTATTGAGTTGCCTAAATTTCCAAAAACCAAAGAAGATCAGCTTTCAAGTATTGTTGAGAAATGGGTCTACTTCTTTAAGTATGCAGATGAGACTAGTGAAGAAGAGCTGGAAAAAATAATAGGTAGTGATCTAATAATTAAAAAGGCCTATGAAGAACTAAATAGGTTCAACTGGTCAGAAAAAGAATTTATTGCCTATGAACAGGAAATAAAACGTATTCTTGATGAACAGGCTG